>CAZITO010000031.1:0-21708 GCA_964542225.1 uncultured Bacteroidaceae bacterium
CCGTTTCGTTTTTACTGATTATCAAGTAGTTATAAGGGTAAAAATTGGGAATTTTGTGATAGGGGTATTTCTCTATGCAAAGTTACGAAGATTCTACGACCTGACCAAACGCGTGCAAAAATTTATTTTGTAACTTATTGATAATCAGTAAACCGATTTTTTTTGTTTTTCTTTTGCTTTTTATGGGTTAGTATAAGTTATTACGGGTTATGATAAGTTGGAATATATCATAGTTATTACTTTAATAAGTGAGTTAATTATTCTTTATCAATAGGTATATAATTAGAATTAACTAATATTCTGTCATTTACCCAATATTTTCTCCAAATTTCCTCAGGTATGGGATTATTATTTTTATCAAGGCTTTCTTGTAAAGTATTTTTTTTCACCACTTTAGCCTTTCCTAAGTGTATTATATCAACTATCTTATTGAAAATTAGACTATCAGCAATTTGTTCATTAGATAAATAAATTCCTAATTCATTGTTAAACAAATCCATAGCCATTCCAACACTATCATAACCAAGAACACCTTTTTTTTCAAATAAATACTTATTATATTTTTCATATATCTCCCCTACCCTTCTTGCTTTTTTTTCTCCTATTTCTATGGAAAGAGAATACATCCAATAAATATGACGAAAAGCATCAAAAACACCACCCTCCTTATTGCCACCAAGAAAATTTTCTTTATTTAGACTATCCATAACAATAAGAACATTAAGAGAAATTTTTTGTGCCTTTTTGAGAGATGAATAATTTTTTACTGCCCACAATTTATCTTTGACAGACATTGAATTTATAATTTCTTTTGTATTCTGAGCAAAGGAAACAAAATTTAAACCATTAAAAACAATGATAAAAAATATAATGTATCGTAAAAATTTCATTTATCAAATTCTAAATGTTAAAAAAATATTTGTAAACTATATATAAATATTTAATTTACAAATATTTGATTTATTAAAAATAGTGTATTTTTATTATCACTTTATTATACCAAGTTTTTTACTTATATCAAGCATTTTTTCTATTGGTTTTCTTGCTTCCAATATTGTATTTTGACTTAATTCTATTTCATATTTTTCGTTTTGAAGAGAATAAAGTACTTTTTCCATAGTATTAAGTTTCATATACTTACAATCATTACAAGCGCAAGATTCATTATTTGTTACTATAATAAATTCTTTATCGGGGTTGTCTTGTTTAAGTTTATGAAGTATGCCTGATTCTGTTGCAACAAGAAATTTTTTATTTTTACTTTCTTTTACATATTTTATCATTCCTTGAGTAGAGCCAACATAATCGGCAAGAGAAGAAACAGCATCATTACATTCGGGATGAGCGATAAGTATAGCATCAGGATTGTCTCTTTTCATTTTTAGGGTATATTCTGCAGTAAGTTGTTCGTGTACTTCACAACTTCCATTATATAATATCATATTTCTACCTGATACCCTATTTATATATCCACCAAGATTTTTATCGGGAGCAAATATTATTTTTTGTTCCTTTGGCAAAGAATTAACTATTTGTAAAGCGTTACCGGAAGTGCAAATAATATCTGAAAGTGTTTTTATTTCTGCACTGCAATTAACATAAGAAATAACTATATGGTCAGGGTATTTACTTTTAAATTCCTTGAATTCATCATATTTACAAGAGTCGGCAAGAGAGCAACCTGCATTCATATCAGGTATAAGTACTTTTTTTTCAGGGTTAAGTATTTTAGCGGTTTCTCCCATAAAATGCACTCCGCAAAAAAGTATTATTTTTTTTGTTGTTTCTTTGGCTCTCTGAGCAAGATTAAGACTATCTCCGACAAAATCCGATATATCTTGTATTTCCGGTATTTGATAATAGTGTCCAAGTATAAGTACGTCTTTTTCTTTTTTTAACTTTAATATTTCTTCTCTTATATTAAAATTGGTTTCCATAGTCAATACTTCTTTCTTTATATTATTTATTAGGATTACTCTAAATATTTCTATATAGTTTATTTATTATTTTTTTTATAAAACTACTACTATTATTATGTTTGTTAAAAGTGTTAATTTTTTCTCTTTTTCATTGCAAAGATAAGTATTTTATAAACAATGGAAAAATAATAACTTAATTATTTAAATAAGTAATTTATAATTATTTAAGTACAACAGTTTTATTTATTAACATTATCACTATTGTTAATAAATAAACAGCATTTTTTTGTGTTAAAAATTATAAAATACATTGTTAAAAAAACAGCATTTTTTTTAACAAGTATTAAAATATAATTTTGATTTTAACATTAACATATATTATTTTCAACACTTATTAACATACTCTTTGTTTATAATGTTTATTTATTGATTATTAGAATATTAAAAAAGTAATAAATTTTTATTTCAAAGTAGAATTGTTAAATAACAGAGAGATAAAAAAAATATATTAACTTTGCAAATAAAAAAGTTTTTAACATAGAGTAAAATGAATATTATACCTATAGCATCAGACCACGCGGGGTTTGAGTTAAAAGAAAAAATAAAATCATATCTTCTTGAAAAAGGAAAAAATGTAGAAGATTTTGGTTGTTATTCCTCTGAGAGTGTAGATTATCCGGATTTTATACATCCTCTTGCCAATTCCATAAACAATGGGGAATATAACTTTGGTTTTATTATGTGTGGTACCGGAAATGGCGTAAGTATGGTTGCTAATAAATATCCTAATGTTCGTTGTGCTTTGTGTTGGCAAGAAGAAATAGCCTCACTTGCAAAACAACACAATAATGCTAATATAATAGCCCTGCCTGCAAGATTTATAACCTTTGAGCAGGCAAAAGATATTATAGAGGCTTATATGAATGCTTGTTTTGAGGGTGGAAGACATCAGCGTAGAATAAATAAAATACCTATCAAATAAGTATAATGAATACAAATAGTTATAAACAATATCTTAGTTCTTGTAAGGAAAATATAAAAGAAGATAAAAATATAAATTTGTCTTTTACTGATGAGAATGATATTGCTTGTAATGTATTCACTAACATTAACAAAATTAAGAAATTAGCCTCAGATATTAGGACAAAGTTTATAAACAATATAGCGGATAATCTTATTGTTTTTGATAAAAATTTTTCTGAAAAAGGAGGTACTGTCCATTGGTGTATAACATACAATGATTTTATAGAAAAAATTGTTAAACTGCTTGATAAAAACAATATAAAAAGTGTAAATATTTTTCACTCTGATTTTATGGAAGAATTGGGAGTGGAAAACGCCTTAAAAAACAAAGATATAATCATAGATAATGATATAAATGAAACTATTGCTTTTACTCCAAAATTTGGAATTATAAATTCGGGTAGTTTGTTTTTTGAATTTGCATCTTCTATAGATATGGAGCAAGTGTTGAGCAGTAAATTTAAAATTTTTGTATTACCAATTACTGACTTTCTTTTTAAAAATGAGGATGTAGAATTGTTTTCTTATTTGTATTCTATTTATAAATATAAAAAAGTATATCCTTATCTCACTTCTCTATATACTCCAAGTCCTATAAAAAATAAGGAAGATAATATACATATTTTTCTTGTTGATAATGGTAGAAGCAATGTACTTGAAAATAAAGAAATACATTCTGCTTTAAATTGTATAAATTGTGGTGCTTGCAAACAAGTTTGTCCAGTTTATCAAGTAATAGGAGATAAGCCGTACGATAATATTTTTTCTGGTCCTTATGCTAATGTTGTACTGCCTTATTTGGAAAATGTAGAGAATTATAAACATCTTTGTTTTTCTTGCACAGGATGTGGTAATTGTTCTAAGATTTGTCCTGTAAATATTCCGATTTCAGAATTAATAATAAAGAATAAAAACTATTTCTTTGAAAATGGAATAATGGACATAACAGATATAAGGCTTGCAAAATCTTTGGGTAGAACCTTAAAAAATAGAAAACGTATGAATAAAAGCAAAGTATTGAAAAATCTAAAAATAAAATTATTGGTTAATAATTCTAAGTTAATTACGGATAAATTTGTATTTTCAAAATATACTTTTAATCAACAATATCAATTAAATAACTCTAATGATGAATAATAAGGATATAGAAAATATAAAAATATCTGCTTTTTCTTTAGATAAAACTTCATTTTATTCAAATGTAGATGATTTTGTAAGCAAAGAAATTGTAAATAAAAAAGAAATGCTAACAAAGATTATCTCATTTTTGGATATAACAACACTAAACGATACAGACAATAAAAAAGCAATAGAAAATATTATTCCAAATCTGACTTGTAGAGTAGGAGAGGAGCAGGTAAATGTTGCAGGTGTTTGTATATACTCAAATCTTTTACCTACGCTTAACAGGTGTTTGTTACCAAAAGAAATTAAAAAAGTAGTTGTATCCGGAGGTTTTCCTACAGGACAACTTTCTTTGGAAGCTAAATTACAAGATATAAATTTTGCTTTAAATAATAAGGCTGACGAAATTGATATACCTATAAACAGAGGTCTGTTTTTTGAAAATAAAAAAGAACTAATAAATGAATTACAAATAATAAGTAATTATATAAAAACAAATTCTAAAAAAGTAAAGTTAAAAGTAATTCTTGAAACTTCAGAATTGGAAGAATATGAAAATATATACAAAGCTTCTATGCTTGCTATTGAAAACGGAGCAGATTTTATAAAAACATCTACAGGTAAAGTTTCACGTGGAGCAGATATATATTCTTCTGTAATAATGTTAATTGCAATTAAAGATTATTTTAATAAAACGGGTAAAACCATAGGTTTTAAGGCTGCTGGTGGTATTCGTACTTGGCAAGAGGCTATTAAATACTATATTCTTGCAGAAAAAATAATGGGCAAAGACTTTCTTAATAAAGAAACGTTTCGTATAGGTTGTTCAAATTTAAGAGATAATATATTAAAAGAAATAAACGATAAATAAGAAGGGTAATTTTATGAGTAAATTAAGCGAAAAATTGGCTAAATCACCTCTTTTGGAAGAAGAAAGACAAACTAAAGCCTTAGGGGTTTATCCTTATTTTAGAGCAATTTCTTCAGACCAAGATGCTGAGGTTACTATTAAAGGGAGAAAAGTTTTGATGTTTGGTTCTAATTCTTATCTTGGTTTGACTAATCATCCTGAAGTAAAACAAGCAGGTATTGATGCAATAAAAAAATATGGTTGTGGTTGTGCAGGAAGTCCTTTTCTTAACGGTTATATGGATATTCATGTAGAATTGGAACAAAAATTGGCAAACTTTGTTGGCAAACAAAATGCAATTTGTTTTTCCACAGGATTTCAGTCCAATATTGGAGCGTTAAGTGCCATTGTTGGTAGAGGAGATTATATTATTTGTGATGAAAGAGACCATGCTTCTATAGTTGATGGCAGAAGGCTTTCTTTTGCAACAAATCTTAAATTCAAACATAATGATATGTCTTCTTTGGAAGATGTATTAAAAAAATTGCCCGATAATGTTATCAAACTTATAGTTGTGGATGGTGTTTTCTCTATGGAAGGAGATATAGCAAATCTTCCAGAAATAGTTGAATTAAGTGAAAAATATGGAGCAAGTATTTATGTAGATGAGGCTCATTCAATAGGAGTTCTTGGTAAAGAGGGTAGAGGAGTATGCAATTATTTTGATATTACAGATAAGGTTGATATAATAGTTGGTACTTTTTCAAAATCTTTGGCAACCATAGGTGGTTTTGTTGCTGCCGATAATGAAACCATAGATTTTTTACGTCATCATTCTCGTCCTTATATCTTTTCAGCTTCTATTTCTCCTGCAGCAACGGCAAGTGTTATAAAGGCTTTGGATATTATTCAAAGAGAGCCTGAACGACTGCAACATCTTTGGGATATGACAAATTACTCTTTGAATTTGTTTAGGACCAACGGTTTTGAAATAGGACCTACTCAAACGCCTATTATTCCTTTATATATCAGAGATATGCGTAAGACATTCACCATAACGAAAGAATTATTAGACAATGGAGTTTTTGTTTCTCCTGTTATTCCTCCTGCTTGTCCTCCGGAGGATACTTTGATTCGTTTTGCCCTTATGGCAACCCATACAAAAGAGCAGGTGGATAAAGCAGTGGATATTCTTATAAAAGTGTTTAAGAAGTATAATGTTATTTAATATACTCTTTAATAAAAATCAGTAGTAAGTAAGTGCTTGCTACTTTTTTACTAAAATATAGAAAGAAATAAGAGTAATGAATAAACTTAATTTTGTTGATTGGAAAAAAATAGATTATTCCGAGGCTTTGGAAAGGCAATTAAGTATTTTTAATAACAAAGTCAGTCGAAAGTTGCTTGGAAATACAAGTATAAGCAATGATTTTATTCTTTGTGAGCATAATAATGTATATACTTTGGGCAAACATGGAAAAGATACTAATATGCTTATATCGGAAGAATATCTTAAAAAAATCAATGCAGAAGTTTATCATATAAATAGGGGTGGAGATATTACTTATCATGGTCCGGGACAAATAACAGGTTATCCTTCTTTAGACTTAGATGTTTTACATTTTGGTATAAGAGATTATATATATTCTTTGGAGCAAATGGTTATTAATCTTATGCAAGATTATGATATCAGATGTGAAAGATTAGAGGGTGCAACAGGTGTTTGGATTGATGCAAATACTCCAAGAGCAAGAAAAATTTGTGCCATAGGAGTAAAGGTATCAAGAGGAATAACTATGCATGGATTTGCTTTAAATGTCAATACCGATTTAAAATATTTTTCTTATATAAACCCTTGTGGATTTGTAGACAAAGGAGTAACAAGTATGGAAAAAGAATTAAAAGAAAATGTGGATTTAGATACTATAAAGCAAAAATTATACAACCATTTTATACAACTTATATAATATGAACAGAACAGAATTAATAAATTTAATAAAAAGAAAGCAGAGTTTTCTCTGTGTTGGATTGGATAGTGATATAACAAAAATACCACAACACCTTTTAAAAGAAGAAGACCCTGTATTTGAATTTAATAAAAAAATTATAGACTCCACGCTTGCCTATACTGTTGCTTACAAGCCAAATCTCGCTTTTTATGAAAGCAATGGTATAAAGGGACTTATTTCTCTTAAAAAGACAATGCAGTATTTGCAAGATAAGAGAAAAGAGTGTTTTGTTATTGCAGATGCTAAAAGAGGAGACATAGGAAATACTTCAAAACAATACGCCAAGGCTATGTTTTCTGCCGATGGCGACTTTGATTTTGATGCCATAACAATTGCTCCTTATATGGGTAAGGACTCTGTTATGCCTTTTTTTGAATTTCCAAATAAATGGGTTATACTTTTGGCTTTGACAAGCAATGAGGGAGCATCAGATTTTCAATATATGGAGGACAAAGAAGGTATTCCTCTTTTTGAAAAAGTACTTTCCACTGCTCAAAATTGGGAAACTTCAAAAGAAAATCTTATGTTTGTTTGTGGTGCAACGAAGGCAGAAAAATTTGTTGATATCAGAAAAATAGCACCGGAGCATTTTCTTTTGGTGCCGGGTGTAGGAGCGCAAGGAGGTTCTTTAAAGGAGGTTTGCAAATATGGTCTTAATAAAGATTGCGGGCTTTTGGTAAATTCTTCTCGTGGAATAATTTTTGCAGACAAAAGTGAAGATTTTCATATTGTAGCAGGGCAAAAGGCAAGGCAGATGCAGGAGGAAATGAGTCTTTATCTAAAAGGCTTGTAGAAATATACTTTTGTTATCATTTGCTGATATGAAAAAATATTTATAATTTTGCGTTTTCAGAAAAAGAGGGAACAATTACACAATAAAAAATATATAACATTAATTATGGATAAATTACTTCTATTAGGTGATGAGGCTATTGCGCAGGCTGCGATTGATGCGGGACTGTCGGGTGTCTTTGCCTATCCGGGAACACCTTCCACGGAAATAACAGAATATATACAAGATTCAAAACAAGCAAGAGATTTAGGTATTAGAAGCAATTGGGCTGCGAATGAAAAAACGGCTATGGAAGCGGCTTTGGGTATGTCGTACGCGGGCAAACGTGCTATGTTTTGTTGCAAACATGTAGGTATGAATGTTGCGGCTGACCCATTTATGAATTCGGCTATTACAGGGGCTAACGGTGGACTTATTTATGTTGCGGCAGATGACCCAAGTATGCACTCTTCTCAAGATGAACAAGATTCTCGTCAGTATGCAGATTTTGCAATGATTCCTTGTCTTGAACCAAGCAATCAACAAGAGGCTTACAATATGGTGCATTATGGTTTTGAACTTTCCGAAAAATACCATATTCCTGTAATGATAAGAGTTACTACTCGTTTGGCTCATTCTCGTGCCGCTGTTGAAAGAAGAAATGTAGTAAAACAACAAAATACCCTTACTCTTCCTGAGGATAAGCGTCAATATATACTTTTGCCTGTTAATGCAAAGCGTCATTACAAAACCTTAATCAAAAAACAAGAATCTTTCTTAAATGAAAGTGAAACCTCAGAGTTCAATCATTTGTACGAGGGTACTGATAAAAAACTCGGTATAGTTGCTTGTGGTTTGGCTTACAATTATTTGATGGAAAATTTCAAAGACAAAAAATGTCCTTATTCCATATTAAAAGTTTCTCAATATCCTATGCCGGAGGCTTTGCTTAACAAACTATACAACGAGAGCGAAGAACTTCTTGTAATAGAAGAGGGACAACCTATATACGAAAGACTTATAAAGGGCTTGTTAAATATTTCCAAACCAATTCACGGAAGACTTGACGGAACAATACAAAGAGATGGAGAACTTTCTCCTAATTCCGTAGGCAAAGCATTGGGTTTGGATGTTAATGAAGGTTTTGAAATACCTTCTTTGGTTGCTCCAAGACCTCCTAAACTTTGTGATGGTTGTCCTCATAGAGATTCTTATCTTGCTCTTAATGAGGCAATGAAAGATTTTGGCGGTTCAAGAGTATTTTCTGATATAGGTTGCTATACTTTGGGTGCTTTGCCTCCTTTTGAAAGTATATATACAACCGTTGATATGGGTGCTTCCATAACTATGGCCAAGGGTGCTCAAGAGGCAGATTTAAAACCTACTGTTGCTGTTATAGGAGACTCTACTTTTACTCATAGCGGTATGACGGGTCTTTTGGATTGTTGCAATGATAATATTCCTGTAACCGTTATAATATTGGACAACGATATTACTGCCATGACAGGAGCGCAAAAATCCTCTGCAACAGGTAAAATAGAAAACATTTGCATGGGCTTGGGTGTTGAAAAAGAACATATAAGAGTTATAACACCTTTGGCAAAAAATCATGCAGAAAATGTTAAGATAATGAAAGAGGAAATTGCTTATAAAGGTGTCAGTGTTATTATTCCACGAAGAGATTGTATAGTTTGGGGTCAAAAGAAACGCAAATTGCAAAAAGCGAGTGGAAAATAAGTAAAGTTGTTACTTTCGGTAGTTAAAGAAAATAAAATTACAAGAAAAAAATGAAAATAGATATAATATTATGCGGAGTCGGTGGTATGGGAGCATTGAGTAGTGCAGCCATCATTTCAAAAGCCGCCTTGGAAATGGGACTATATATGAAACAAGCAGAAACTCACGGTATGAGCCAAAGAGGAGGTGATGTTCAGTCTCATTTGAGATTGAGTGACCAGCCTATTGCTTCTGACCTTATACCTGAGGGTGAATGCGATATAATTCTTTCTGTTGAGCCTATGGAGGCTTTGAGATATGTCAATTTCCTTAATAAAAAAACGGGTTGGATAATCACAAATCAAAATCCTTTTGTCAACATTCCTAACTATCCCGATATGGCAACAATAACAAAGGAAATAGAAAAATTTCCTAACCATATTATTTTTGATGCCGACCAGATAGCAAAAGATGTTAACAATCCAAAGGGAACAAATATGGTTGTACTTGGTGCAGCAAGCAAATATCTGAAAATAGATATATCCAAATTGGAGGATGCTGTCAGACAAAACTTTGCTCGTAAGGGAGAGGAAGTTGTTGAGGCTAATATAAAGGCTTTGAGAGCAGGTAGAGAAGTAGCGGATAAGAAATTATAATATTTTTCTCCATACAATTGTAACAAAGGCTGACGTATTTTCGTACGCCAGCCTTTTTTGAAATTTTCAATGCAAGGTAAATGTAATTTTTTGTCAAACAAATAATTTTTTGTAAATTTGCAATTTCCAATATATGGGTAAAGCAATTATCAAAAAACGTTATTTTTGTAGTTGTAAGTAAGATATTTTAAAACAAACAGGTAATAAATATTTTGAATTAAAATGAATGTAAGTCAAGAAAAAACAGGAGATTTAACTTTCTCTTTAAAAATAGAGTTAGAAGAACAGGATTATCGTGAGGCGGTGGAGAAACAACTTAAAAACCAAAGAAAAAAAGTAAACATGCCGGGTTTCCGTCCGGGACAAGTACCTATGTCTATGGTTAAAAAGATGTATGAAACTCCTATAAAAGCGCAAGAAATAGAGCATTTGATGTCTGACAATCTTTATAAGTATATTTCTGATAACAAAATAAAAGTTTTAGGTTCTCCTTTGGCTGATAACGAGAAAACTCCAAAAGTTGATTGGGAAAAGGATACTACTTTTGTTTTTTATTTTGACATTGCTGTTCAGCCGGAGTTTTCTGTAGCATTGGATAAAGAAAAAACCTCTCTTTACGAAATAGAACCTACCGATGAAGTTTTGAATAAATTTATAGACGATATACGTTTGCGTTATGGTAAATTGGAAACACCGGAAACTGTAGCGGAAAAAGATATGCTTTATGGTCATTTGGAAGAATTGGATGAAAATGGAGAAAAGAAAGAGGGCGGAATAGATACAGATTCAACAATATTTGTTGACCACATTGCTTTGAAAACCATAAAAGATAAATTCTTAGGTAAGAAAAAGGATGCAAAAATAACTTTCAAACCACACAAAGCATTTAAAGACATTAATCAACTTGCCACTGTTTTACACAAAAAGGCTGAGGAGTGCAAAGAATTTACTGCCGAATGTGTTTACACCATTACAAATATTCAGCGAATGAATATGGCGGAAATGAATGAGGAGTTTTTCAAACGTGCTTATAAAGATAAGGATATTAAAACAGAGGCTGATTTTAAAGAGGTTGCAAGACAAGATATTTGCAAAACATATGCTCAACAGGCAGATAGTTATTTTTTTAACAAAGTTGCTGAGCAGTTGATTAAAGATACAAAAATAGAGTTGCCTACAGAATTTCTTAAACGTTGGTTGGTGGAAACATCTGAGGGAAAACTTACAATGGAAGCCTTGGAAAAAGATGCAGATAAGTATATGAACGAGGTTAAAAGACAACTGATAGAGAGCAAACTTGTAGAAGATTATAAAATAGCGGTAAAAGACGAAGATATAATCAACTATTACAAGACAGAACTTTTGCCTAACTACTTCCCTGCAATGCCAAATATGAGCGAAGAGGAGCAGAAAGATTTTGAGCAGCGTATGGATAAGATTGCCAAAGATATGTTGAACGAAAGAGAGCAAACCTCTCAGGTATACAACTTTTTGGTTGATAGGCAAATGACTCAACTTTTCAAGGACAAAACCATAGTTAGCACAAAGAAAGTAACCTCTGAGGAGTTTATGAAAGAGGTAAATAATTCTTCTGAAAAGAAATAATACATACATATTATGTCATTGAAATGCGGTATAGTTGGTTTGCCAAATGTTGGCAAATCAACTTTGTTTAATTGTCTGAGTAATTCAAAGGCACAGTCGGCAAACTTTCCTTTTTGTACAATAGAACCAAATGTCGGAATGATAAGCGTACCCGATGAGCGATTGAATGTATTGGCTGAAATAGATAAGCCGGAAAAAATAGTGCCTACAACAGTAGAAATTGTGGATATTGCCGGTTTGGTAAAAGGGGCAAGCAAGGGAGAAGGTCTGGGAAATAAATTTCTTGGCAATATAAGGGAATGCGATGCTATCATAGAAGTGTTAAGGTGTTTTGATGATAACAATATTGTTCATGTGGATGGTAGTGTAGACCCTATACGTGATAAGGAAATAATAGATACCGAATTGCAACTTAAGGATTTGGAGACCATAGAAGCCCGTTATCTTAAGACCGAAAAAATAGCCAAAGTAGGAGGAGACAAAAAAGCCAAAGATAGTTTTGAAGTAATAAAAGCCTACAGAGAAGTTTTGCAACAAGGCAAAAATGCAAGAGAAATAACCTTTGACAATAAAGAATTGATTGCCGCCGCCAAAGAACTTTGTCTTCTTACAGCCAAGCCCATACTTTATGTTTGCAACGTTGATGAGCAGTCTTGCAAGTCGGGCAACAAATATGTGGAACAAGTCAGAGATATGGCAAAAAAGGAAAATGCCGAAGTACTTGTTATTGCCGCCAAAACAGAGGAAGAAATTGCAGAGTTGGACTCATACGAAGACAAATTATTGTTTTTGGAAGAGTTGGGCTTGAAAGAAAGCGGAGTAAACCGTTTGATAAAATCGGCTTACAAAATGCTTAACCTTGAGACCTTTTTGACCACAGGACCAAAGGAAACTCGTGCTTGGACATTTCACAAAGGAGATAAGGCTCCTCAGTGTGCCGGTGTTATACACTCCGATTTTGAAAAAGGGTTTATACGTGCCGAGGTTATCAAGTATGAGGATTATGTAAAATATCGTAGTGAAACGGCTTGCAAAGAAGCAGGTAAGATTTCCGTTGAGGGTAAGGAGTATGTGGTACAAGATGGTGATATAATGCATTTTAGATTTAATGTATAATATTTATGTATTGCTTAAACCAATTGCAAACATATATTAAGGACAAACAATTTTCTCAAATATTCATTCTTACAGATGAAAATACGGGAGAATATTGTTTGCCTTTGCTTTTGGAAAAAGTAGAAGCAATTGCCGATTATGGAGCAACTCTTTTGGAAATACCATCGGGCGAGGAAAGCAAAAGTTTTGAAACCATAAAAAATCTTTCATCCTCTCTTTTGGAAAGCAACGCAGACAAACATTCGCTTTTGATTTCTTTGGGCGGGGGAGTTGTAAGCGATATAGGAGGTTTTCTTGCTTCTATTTACAAGAGAGGCATACAAAATATAAATATTCCTACCTCGCTTTTATCCATGGTTGATGCCGCCATAGGATACAAAACGGGCATTAACCTCAATGGAATAAAAAATGCCATAGGAACTTTTAATATAGATACACTTACTTTTTTTGACACATCTTTTTTGCAAACCTTGTCAGACAAAGAAATTCTTAGTGGAGTAGGGGAGATGTTGAAAACGTTTTTGGTTGCCGACAAAGAATTTCTTATGCGTTTTATCAAAAAAAACAATGTTAAAGAAATAGAGGACGAGTTTATTTTTCGTTGTGTGGAACTCAAAGAACAAATTGTAAGACAGGATGTTTTGGACAAAGGAAAAAGAAAAATTCTTAACTTCGGTCATACTCTCGGTCATGCTTTTGAGAGTTATTATTCCTCTTTTCCAAAAGATAAACAGTTATCACATGGTGAGGCTGTTGCAGTAGGAATATACTATGCTCTCAAACTTTCAGAAAAAAAATACAATATCAAAACTCAAATTTTTGCCCCCGTTTATACTTTTCTTTCACAACATTTTATTATTCCTCCTTTGCAAGAAAATTTTAATCAAATACGTCCCTTGTTATACAATGATAAAAAAACAATTTCCAATACTTTACACTTTGTTTTGCTGAAAGATATAGCCGAGCCACAGATAGACGTAAAAGTTTCTGAGGAGGAAATTTGTTGTTAAACAAGAGATATTATTCTTATTTTTTCTATTTTTGCAAAAGAAATATTTACTAATTTTTAAAAACCGAGGGGTCGATGGTATATAACAGGCAGGTTAAAAGATGAAAAAGATTTTCAAAAAGGTTTTATTGTTGTTTATGGTTGGAACATTGACCTTTTCATTCGTTGCGTGTGGAGATGATGACGAAGAAGAAATAAAAACAACCATAAATGAGTCAGGAATAGATGTTTCTTTGCTTTATGGTAAATGGTCTTTTACTAATCAGGGAATAGTAATGATTGAAATGACTTTAAAAAAAGATGGTACAGGCACTATTGGTAATGTTCTTGAGGGTGGTACCTTTTCGTATACTTGGGTTTTGAATGGCGACAAATTGACTTTGTCAGTGGAAATAGAAGGTGAAACAGAAGTTGCAGTTTTGAAAATAGTTTCTTTGACCCAAACCAATTTGGTTGTAACTACTGAAGATGATGGTGAGTCTGTGATTAATTTTGAACGAGTACCTTAAAAAACAGAAAGCCAAAGCCGACTAAATTTTAGTCGGCTTTTTTTACACCAATATTAGCGATTAGTCGTTGTAAATATTTGATTTTTTGATACGTTAGCATAGGTTATTATAGTTTGTTATGAGTTGTGATAGGGCGGAGCCGTTATATAACCACGCTTTGCCTCTATTATAACTTATGTTAACCTATAAAAACTTATAAGATTAGAACAATTGCATATCGTGTTGCATCATTATATGCACAAGTTCTTTAAAAGATGTTTTTCTTGGATTCCACCCCAAAAGAGTTTTTGCTTTATTAGGGTCGCCCAAAAGGGTCTCTACCTCGCTTGGACGGAAAAAGTTTTTGTCCACTTCTACCAAAATCTTGCCGTTGGCTTTGTTGATACCCTTTTCTTCAATACCTTCTCCCTGCCAAATCAATTCTATACCCGCCTCCATAAAGGCCAAAGAACAAAATTCCCTTACACTGTGTTGCTCTCCTGTGGCTATTACAAAATCTTCGGGCTTGTCTTGTTGAAGCATAAGCCACATACATTCAACATAATCTTTTGCATACCCCCAGTCCCTCAACGCATTCAAATTGCCGAGATATAATTTATCTTGTTTTCCTTTGGCTATACGAGAAGCGGCTAAGGTTATTTTGCGAGTAACAAAGTTTTCTCCTCTTCTTTCGCTTTCGTGGTTGAAAAGAATACCATTTACAGCGTACATACCATAACTTTCTCTATAATTTTGAGTTATCCAATAGCCATAAAGTTTGGCAACAGCGTATGGGGAGCGAGGATAGAAAGGAGTTTTTTCGCTTTGTGGTATTTCCATTACCTTGCCATAAAGTTCGGAAGTGGAGGCTTGATAAATACGACAAGTTTTCTCCAATCCGCAAATTCTTACCGCTTCCAAAAGTCTAAGCACTCCTGTTGCGTCTGTTTCTGCTGTGTATTCGGGTACTTCAAAAGATACTTTAACATGGCTTTGTGCCGCAAGGTTGTATATCTCACAAGGTTTTATGGTGTTGATTATACGTATCAAAGAAGAGGAATCGGTCATATCGGCATAATGCAGGTCTATGAGTCTTTTTTGTTTCATATCTCTAACCCACTCTTCCAAATAAAGATGTTCTATTCTTTGTGTGTTAAAAGATGAAGCTCGTCTTAGAGTGCCGTGTACCTGATAACCTTTTTCAAGCAGAAATTCTGCAAGAAAAGAACCATCCTGTCCCGTAATTCCTGTAATCAATGCAACCTTTGCCATACTTTATTTTATTGTTTTGTCTTTTATTCTGTTATTTGTTTTCCTTTTCAACACAATATAGAAACACTACCCTCCCACACTTTTTACTTTCCTATAAACTATTGTAATAAAAACGCAGTATAACCTCTTTTATTTTGAAAATATTGTAATAAAAATTATTGGTTGGAATAAATTGCAAAAAGGAGCTGAGGCTAAAAAGTTTCGGCTCCTTTTTGTTGAAAATAATTTGTTAAAAAAGCATTTTTTACATTTTTACCTTAAAAAATACGGATATATTACATGCATCTATCATTCTGTTGTTTTGGTTTTTGTATTCTTTAAGTTCTGTTGGCAGTTTAGAGCGTTTGTCTTGCAAATAACCTCCTAATACATCTCCCTTCAAACCAAAGGACATCTTATTCACCTCAACTCCCAAGCCTAAACCAAGTTTAACATAAAAACCCAATCTGTTTATCGCATCCAAATCCTTTTTATTATAGGTTATCTGTTCTACACCACCTAAGAAACCAATACCCATATTGCTCTCTGCAAACAAAGTTTCATTAATATGATATTTATATCCAGCTATAGCGCCTATACCATACAAACCAATAGATTCTGTAAGAGTATGATTGTATTTTGCTCCTATTTCAGAGGCAAAGATATCCAGACCCAAATAATCTTTAGAATTATCCAAACCAATTATAAAAGAATACTTTGTAGTAGGATAATGATTTTGTTCATAATCAATAGAGGATACACCCGACCTATTAAAAAAATCACTAACACCAAACTCTAAATTGATAAAAAATTTATACTCATCTATATCTGTCTGTGCGAAAGAGAATGATGATATTATAGATATCAACATTAAAATTACAATACGCTTCATAATTCCCTATCTTTTAATTGTTTAACATTAAACCAGATGTTATAACACCTAATGCTGAGCCCACGACAGTACATCCTATAACATTGTGCATCATTCCAATGACATCAAAGGGGTTATCAGCATTATAAATTTCAAATAACCTTGCATTGGTGAATGTTTTTTCTTTAGTTTTTGGTAGACTTGACACAGTTTCCTCATTAGCATCATTGCACGCAGTGAAAGAAAAAGTCAGCACTCCACACATCAGTAACGACAAAATCGTTTTTTTTAGATTTTTCATAAAGTCTCTCTCTGTTATTAACCATCTGAGCCATCGGCTTTAAAAAAATTATCGAATAAAATTTGTGTTCTATAAATACTCTTTACAAAGTTAAAAATTTCTATTTTAATTAAGTTTATAAGCGTGTATTTTTATAAGAGTTATTCTTTCACATGCAGTACTACAGATACTGTCTAATTGTATCATAGAAGGAGGTACGAAATCTTTAATCCAATCCACAAAAAGATAATATTCACTTTCAGGCAATTTTTCTTTTGATAACAAAGAGCCGTCCATAAGTCTAATATTTTGTCTCTTTAAAAACCGACTTAAATTAGTCCTCCAAAACGTTTTAGAGTCATTATTTCTGACTTGGGTTGTTATTATTGCAGAACGACTCAAAGAATCTTTACCATATTTTATAATATGTTCAGCAAAAGAGGGTAACATATCATAACAAATTTGTGTATCATACTGCTTTCCGTTTTTGTCAAATAAATAGACATTAGGCATTGGCAATTGAGGTATATCTTTATCAAAATAACACATTATTCCACCTTTATCCAAACATAATGTATTATTATATGTTGTTACAATTTCTTTGTTACACATACCGTATCCGGTAGAATATGTTTTTGTTGTTACACAAGAACAAAAAAGAAAACCAATACATAATACATACAAAAAGATTTTCCTCATAATAAGAATACTAATATTTTATAGTTTTAGGTAATTCTATCCACCATAATCTAACATTACCGCAAGATAAAACTGGATAATTTCCGGCAGGAATAAATTGATTTTCTGGTAAGACTCCTAAGTTATAGGCTAATTCTCCATTGAGAGCAAGTTCTTTCATTAAAACCAATGCATCTGTATCATATAAATTTTTCTTACCATTCACTTTAGAAATATCTACCATGAAACATACTATAGTTTTATCGGATATAACACCTTCATCAAATCTTACAACAATCCCTCTGTATTCATCAGACTTGCTATCATAATCTACATTTAAACCTACAACATTATTACTATCTATTGTAAAAATATTACTATTATATTCTCTATTTATGTCTTTTGACTTAAGAGTTACACTTCCTTTTATTTCTCTTACAGATTTTAGTTCACAAAAATCACATCCTGGGCCACACGATACCTTTTCATACTTATAGGCTCCCCACAAAATACTTTTATATTCCCGTGTAAAACATCCGCTTCTATACACAATCTCATAAGTTTTTCCCGCCTCTAACTTTACACCTAAAGAAGACAACCACCCTAACAAGCCATCAACAGTTGGAGAAGCAACCTTTTGATTTAATTCAACATTCTTTGTCACATGTTCGTCATCATCTCCACACGCAACGAACGAAAAGGTCATTGTTCCGACCATAAACAATAATAAAATTTGCTTAAAAATGCGTTTCATAATTCCCAATCTCTGTTATTAACCATCTGAGTCATCAGCTTTAAAAATGTAAACTGTACTATTGCTGTTAATACCTGTGCAAAGGTAGAACAAAATATTTATTCAAGCAAATTTATTCCTGTTTTTTAATTACATAGATTAAGTTTTTATAAGTTGTAATGAGTTACAAAGCGTGGTTACATAACGGCTCGTCCTATAATAGGTGGGAAGTGCGAAAAAAATTATTTCCTGCTTCCGCAGTTGCAAGGGTGGTCTTTGCGTATGCGAGTGTTGGGAAAAAGTTGTTTGATACGCTTTTGCTCCGAGCGGGTCATTTGTATGGCTCTAAGGTCGAGATACTTCAAATTAAGATTTTTAAAACTTTCGTCAAATTCTCTTATGCTATTGTCCCAAAGAATAAGAGTGTCCAATGGCATGGAGGACATTTTGGAGGGTAGGGAGGAAAGGAGATTTTGAGCGGCGTTAAGATAATGCAATCGTTTCAATCGGGTTATCTCTTCGGGTATTTCCCTGATATAATTTCGGGAAATATCCAAACGCTCCAAGTTCTTTAATTCCAATATTTCCAATGGAAATTTTTGCAGTTTTTGTTTTTTTAATATCAAACTTGTAACGCTATCCTTGTTTTGCAAAGCCTCTTCTATACTATGGCA
This sequence comes from uncultured Bacteroidaceae bacterium, assembly GCA_964542225.1. GTDB lineage: Bacteria > Bacteroidota > Bacteroidia > Bacteroidales > P3 > Scybalousia_A. The sequence goes on from CAZITO010000031.1 coordinate 18,776, forward strand.
AGTCAATCCTTGTGCAGAGACAAAGCAACAAAAACAACACACAAAACAATTAACAAAGTATCTTTTTAGCCTCCTCAACATCTGTTTTCATTTGGTTTGCAAGCATATACTTATTTTCAAACTGTTTTTCCTCTCTTATATAATCCACAAAATAAAGTCTTAACTCTTTATTGTATATATTTTCTTTAAAATCAAAAATATAAGTTTCCATGCTCTTGTCTTTTCCCTCAAAGGTCGGTCTTTGTCCTATGTTTGTTACACTCGAGTACAAATGATTGTTATACAAAACCTTTGTGGCATAAACTCCGTCTTTTGGAATGATTTTATTGGTCGGTATTTGCAAATTGGCTGTAGGATAGCCTAAGGTTCTACCCACCTGTTGCCCCTTTATCACCTTGGAACTTATGGAAAACTCTTCTTCTAACATATTGTTTGCTAATATAATATTTCCTTCTTTTAAGGACCTTCTTATGGCGGATGAAGATATTTCTATATTGTTTTCATACATGGTGGTCTTGTCTTGTATTATTTGTGTTTTGTTGTATTGTCCCTTGCTTATTATTTCTTTGAATTCCGTATTGTTTGGGTTGCCAAAACTATTGTCGTAGCCCAATATCAAAGCCTTGAGTATGGTTTTTTGTTGCAGTAGGTTTAAAAATTCCTTTGGGGTGATTTTGGCAAATTCCATAGTAAAAAATACCTCTATCAAATAATCAACCCCCTGAGTTGCAATTTTTTGATAACGCTCTTCTTTGGTTTGAATAAGTTGTATGGGGTTCTCTTCTTTTTTGCTGTCCAAGACTTCTCGGGGATGGTTGGAAAAAGTTATTACAACACTTTTTGCGCCCAAAGTTTGTGCCTTTGTTTTCAAATCTTGCAGCATAAACTTGTGTCCCTTATGCACACCGTCAAACATACCTATGGTAACCACACAGGGAAAGGGCAAAAAATCAATATCATTAAGTTTAAGTATTTCCAAATTTCAGAGTTTTTTGAGATTTATAAATTCAGAGTTTTCAAATAATTTGTGCATTCCTCAAAGGTTGCAAATGTATTTTCCTCGGGTATGACGCCGGGGATAAGTTCTGTCTTTTTCAACATATACATGGGTTGAGGTTGTATTATGGTCATAAGAACTTTGACCCCTGAGGCCTGCAAATCCTTAATGGCTGTTTCCATAGCGTACAAGCCCGATTGGTCCATAAATGTTACCAAACGCATACGTATGATAACCAATTTGGCATCCTTTGGTACATCGTGCATAACTTCTTGAAAACGTGTAATTGAGCCAAAAAATATAGGACCATTCAAACGTTGAATATATATTTTGTGTTTTATGTTTTCGGGTATTCCGTTTTCGTCTGCCCAAGGTGATTCTTTGTCAAAATGTTGCAATTCTTGTGAGGAATAAGACCCTTCAACCAAATCTCCGGCACGTTTCATAAACAAAACGCAGGCTATTATCATTCCCAAGCCTACCGCCGTCAATAAGTCCACAAAAACCGTTACCACCAACACAACCACCAACACAAAAGCGTCAGAAACAGGTATTTTAAATAAATCTTTAAGACCCTTGAAATCTATTATACCCCAGCCTACGGTTATCAATATACCCGCCAACACAGACAAAGGCACATATCTGACCAAAGAACCAAGCCCCAACAATATGGACAACAAAAGCAAAGAGTGTATCATTCCGCTGAGTTTTGTCCTGCCACCGCTTTTGACATTAACCACGGTTCTCATGGTTGCTCCCGCTCCTGCCAAACCGCAGAAAAGACCTGCCACAGCGTTACCTACGCCTTGTCCTATCAGTTCTTGGTTGGAATTGTGTTTTGTTTTGGTGATATTGTCTGCCACAACAGAGGTTAGCAATGTGTCTATACTTCCCAAACCGGCAAGGGTAAGACCGGGTATGATACTTGTTTTGAGAACCATCAACCAATCAACACCCGCAAGACTCAGTCCCTCTTTGGCAAAAAAAGGCATAGGCAAGCCGGAAGGAATAGAGCCGATAATAAGGTTATCCTTCATATCCAAGAAAAGCGACACAATTGTCATAACAACCAAAGCCACAAGAGTGGAAGGTATTTTTTTTGTCAACAGCGGAAAGACTTGTATAATAACAATGGTACCAATGCCAAGAATAAGCGCCGTTGTGGAAATGCCGTTCATTATCATATTTGGAAACTTGGCAACCATATCAACCACCAACACAGGAGATTTTAAACCTATCAAAGGGTAGATTTGTTGCAAAATAATGATTATACCTATACCGCTCATAAAACCCGAAAGCACGGGATAGGGAATGTATCTGACATATTTTCCTATTTTGATTATTCCAAACAAAATCTGAAACAAACCGCAAAATATTCCAGCCATTGACATGGAAAGCAAAACCATTGAAATATTGCCGGAAGATGCCGTCCATGCGCCCGAAACCAACGAGGCTGTAATAACCGTCATGGGTCCTGTAGGACCGCTAATCTGAGAGGGTGTCCCTCCAAATAAGGCCGCAAAAAAGCCCAACATAGTTGCTCCTATCAAGCCTGCTAAAGCCCCCCAAGAAGAAGCCGAAGGAGAATCCACTCCCCCAAATGCTTGTATTCCAAAAGCCAAAGCCAAAGGCAAGGCAACTATTCCTGCCGTAAGACCTCCAAACAGGTCTCCTTTTATGTTTTTCGTTGTAATAAATGCCATATCTTTTTACAAAATTTATAAGTTTGCAAAGTTACAAAAATTACAACAACTTAATGTAATAAATAGTGAGTTATTATATAACAACAACACCCACAGGGTGATTATAACGCTTAATTTATGCTGACTTATCACAACTCATAACACCCCATGCTAATCCATAAAAAAAACAAAAGAAAAACAAAAGAAAAACAAAAAAATCGGTTTACTGAAAATCAATAAGTTACAAAATAAAT
>CAZITO010000032.1:0-21401 GCA_964542225.1 uncultured Bacteroidaceae bacterium
AAAATAAAACGCCGTTTCGTTTTTATTGATTATCAAGTAGTTATAAGGATAAAAAATAGGATTTTTGTGATAGGGGTATTTCTCTATGCAAAGTTACGAAGAATTTTAGACCTGACCAAACGCGTGCAAAAATTTATTTTGTAACTTATTGATAATCAGTAAACCGATTTTCTAAAAAATTAGGCGTATTTTATATTGAATTAAGGTTAAATTATTTAAATCTTATCTCTTTTTTGTAAGAAGGAAAAAATATTTGCCCCAACTATCCCTCGGCAATGAATTATAATTTTATTATCTTTGATTATCAGATATATAGAAAAACATAACAAAAAAAAACAAATATTATTTGGTGATTATTAATAAAATTCCTACCTTTGCAAAGAATAAAAAAATATTATATGCTATGAAAAATAATAGGAAAAATTTAAGTATGTTTTCCGCTGAGACATTGAACTCTTTGGCAATGGCTGAAGTAATAGGCGGAGTTTCTGTTGCAGAAAACACAAAAGTCTGCAATAATATCCAAAATTGTGGTGACACTACAAACACAGGAATATGCACAAATACAGATTGTTCCACAGATTGTGATTGTCCTGTTGAAGCCAATCCTTGTAGTTTTGACAAAGATTGTATTGTGGTTAACAAGGCAAGTAATTGTGCTTGTAAGTAAACTTTACTAAGATGGACAGAGTTTATACTCTGTCTGTCTTATTGTATTTTGTACAACAAAAAAAAGATATTATTATGAAAAAAAATTTACTGAGTTTGTTATTATTGATTATTTCCTACAATGTTTCTGCTCAAATATTCTCGTCTGTTGTAAAAGACAGTGCAGGCGTACCTATATATTTAGCCAATGTAGCAGTATTAAACAAAGCTGATTCCTCTTTGGTTACAGGAACTGTTACCGATAGTTTGGGACAGTTTGTTTTGAATATAGAAAAACCTGAAAATAAATTTATTGTCATAAGTTTTATAGGTTTTAAAAATTATGTTTCCGAAGTTTCAAATCTTAATAAAACCATAGTTTTACAAAATGACGAAACTTATTTGCAAACAGTGGAAGTCAATGCCAAAAGACAATTGGTAAGATTGGAAAAAACAAAATTTATTTTTGATGCAGAAATAATAAGACAAAAAAAAGTCGTTATCAGTGCTTTTGATTTGATAAAAGAATTACCCTCTGTGGAAGGAGACGAAAACAATTTAACTCTAATAGGAGGACAACAGCCAAGTATACTTATGAACTACAAAAAAACAAAAATGGATAATTCCATTTTGATAGATAGGCTGAAAACATTACCGGCTGAAAAAGTAAAAGACGTAGAAATAAGTTTTGACGGATTGGTAGAATACGGAGTACAGGGTGCAGTTATAAACGTTATTTTATTCAAAGAAAAAAATTACTCTTATAGTGGTCAGATAGGCGGTTTTTATAGAAATCAAACAGTCAACAGCACCGGTATGAATGGTTCTGTATTCTTTTCCTCTCCTAAATGGGAATTTGATGCCTCGTATTCAGGAGGTTATTATATTAACAAAAACCTAATAAAAAACACTATAAAACACAATGTACAAGGAAATATTTACAATATATATTCCGAAAGTGACAATATTGGTAGAACAAAAATGCATAACATATATACTGGAGCAACTTATAATATATCAGATAACTCTTATCTGAATTTGTCTTATGTTGGTCAATTTGCTCCGTATGGCAAAAATAAATATAATTACATAAATACTTATACCGGAGACAGTAAAAGAACCTCTTTGTATGACAAAAATGTACACGATATTTCTTTGTCCTATAAAAAAGGTAAATTATTAGATGCAGGAATAGAATATTTGCGTTTTGAGAGTAATAATGATGACGAAATACTATACGGAGAACATAACAATATACTATCAAACCGTTTAAACCAAAACACATCTCAAAAAGATAGCAGACTCAACGGTTTTATCAATTTAAAACATGATCTTCCTCATAACTGGGATTTGTCTTATGGAGTAACATACTCTTATACAAATACGCAAACAGATTATGCAATAGAAGAGTTTAATACCCATATAAAGAAAGAATATCCAGATGATGAACATATTGCATCTGCCTATTTTGATATAGGAAAAGGATTTTGGAACAATAAACTATATACAAATTTGAGCTTATATGAACGTTATGAAAAAAGAACCTACGAAAATACATATTTCTTGCCTTCTTTGTCTCTTTCTTTCTCTCCTACACACAATCATATTTTAAGATTGAGTTTATACACAGGCTTAACCTCATATTCTTTTTGGGATATGCAAGATTATGAAACCTATATAAACAAATATGAAGTAAGCCAGGGTAATCCGAATCTAACAAATTCAAAAAATAAAGGAATGATGCTTTATTATATACTTAAACAAAAATATACTTTCAACATTTCTTACCAATCAAAAACAAATTACGCGGAAAGTCAAAGATATCTACGTCCCGACACACTCATTATGGTTACGAAAACATTGAATTTTGATAGTTACGACATATTACACTTCAATACACAAATACCTATTGATTTTTCAAAAAGAATATCTACACGCTTGTCTGCTACAATGAAATTTGAGAGATTTTCTATAGATGATTGGTTTGGAAAACATATATCAGAAAAACAACTCTCGGGCTATGTATCGGCTTCCACATATATAACTCTGTCTATGCGACCAAGAATAATATTATCTTGCAATTTGAGATATAATTCACCTTCCTATCATGTACTGACAAAATATGATGATAGATATATGATGTCTTTATCTTTGAACGGTGGTTTCTTTGATAATAGATTAGTTGCAGTGGTCAGTGTAGGAGATATTTTTGAAACATTTACTCCAAAAACTTATTTTGACAGATTCGGACAATATTACGAAACTAAATCCAATTTTTATAGGAGGAGTGTACAAATACAACTTTCCTACAAATTCAAGGGTTATAAAAACAGAGGAAAAAAGAATATAGATACCTCAAGATTTGGAACATAATTTATTATCTTTGATTATCAATAAGATATAAAAAAAATAAATAAAAAAATACATATTATTTGGTATTTATAAAGAAAATACATAACTTTGCAAAGAACAAAAAATATGAGCGTTATGAAAGATTATAGACAAAGTTTAAGTATGTTTTCTAAGGAAACATTGGATTCTTTGGAAATGGCAGAAGTATTTGGTGGAGACGATAACACTGAATGCAGAAATGAAAAATGTACAAATAAAGAGAATTGCACAGACAGCGTTTGCAACAATAGTTCCTGCTCCAATGTGTTGTGTAGTGCGACAACAAAAGACAACAAAGATTCTACACAAAGACAGAATGCAGATAATTGTACTGACGCTTCTTGCGAATATAATTCAGTCTGTTCATGCTCTAAAAACAACGAACACCTGACACCGACAAACTCTGTTTTTTGTCTCCAATCAGACGATGAATAAATATTATTAACAATAAATACAAAAGGACTTATGAATAGAATTAACAAACAAAATTTAAGTATGTTTTCAAAGGAAACATTGGATTCTTTGGAAATGGCGGAAGTGTTGGGCGGAGATAACAATACAAATTGCTCAAATACTTCCTGCACAAACAGATGCCAAAATACAGATGATTGTGAAAATACAAAGTGTGAAAAAAACTTCAATTGTTCAGGTAATTGCGTTTGCGATATTACTACACCTATAAACGGAAGGGAATGTGTAGTTACCCAGTGTGTTTGTAAAAAAGATATTTAGTAATTTGGCACTTTAATATATGTACAAGCAGAGTAGGTACAATTATTTTATAGACTATAATGGCAAGAAGTTGTTTTTTAATGGTCTAAAGGGTAATGGTTTTTGCATGAGTATAGAGGAATATGAGCACTTGCAAACAATGTTAAACGATTTGCCCGCTTTTCAAAAAGAATTTCCAACTGATTTTGAAAGATTGAGAAGTTTGGGTTATATAATAGAAAAAGATTTTGATGAGGTGGCTTATATTCTTTTTATGCACAAACAAAAAGTATTTGCCGATAGGCACTATCATTTGATAATTAACCCTACTCTTGCTTGCAATTTCAATTGTTGGTATTGTTATGAGAAAAACAAAGGTGGCAAAATGTCAAATGCCACAATATTGAGAATAAAAAAACATATACGCAACAAAATAGAAATTGAACATATTCCTTCTTTGCATATAGGTTGGTTTGGCGGTGAGCCGTTATTGGGCTTTGACAATGTGGTTTATCCTATTTCTCTTTATGCTAAAAAACTTTGCAAAAAAAACAATATTCCTTTTTCTTCAAGCATAACAACAAACGGTTATCTGATTAACAAGGATATGATAGAGAAAATAAAAAAGATAAATCTTAATTCTTTTCAAATAACCTTAGACGGAGATAGAGAAAAGCACAACTCCATAAGAAACAACAACAATCAACCCTCTTATGACAAGATAATAGAAAATATTAACTTAATTTGCACAGGAGTAAAAAATTCTCACATAAATCTTAGAATCAATTATGATGAGAAAACTTTTACAAGAGAGGATATATTTTCACTCTTGGAAGAATTTCCGTCCGAAATAAGAAATCAAATCAATATAAACACTCAACAAGTTTGGCAATCAAGCAACAAAGAAAATTCAGAAAAAGACTTATTGCCTGATTTTATTTCCTCTGCACACAAAAAAAACTATAAACTTACTTGTCAAGGCAGTTTGAATATTCGTGGTTTTTATACTTGTTATGCGAGCAGAATGAGTTACGCAAATATCAACTATGACGGCAGAGTTTATAAATGTACGGCACGAAACTACACAGATAAAAACAACGTAGGAGAATTAGACAAAAAGGGAAATATTATTTGGCAAATGGACAAAATTGCCAAAATGTACGCAACCTCTTCTTTGGAAAACAAAGATTGTTTGCAGTGTGGTTATTTACCATTGTGTTGTGGTACATGTGTTCAAAATTTTATGGAACACGGAGCAACCTGTAGACATGGAAATAATAAAGATGATTTCTTTTTGGAAGAAATAAAACGATATTATACTAACATTAGATTAGATAACAACAAAAATAATTAGAATTATGAAAAAGTTATTACTTATTATATCAACAATAATAATTTCAGTAAATCTTTTTGCTCAAACATTTTCCGGCGTTGTAAAAGACACATTGGGAGAGCCTATTTATTTGGCAAATGTAACAATATTGAGTAAAACTGACTCGTCTTTAATAGCAGGAACAACAACTGATACATCGGGAAAATTTTCCATAGATGTGGAGCATAGCCAAAACAAATTTATAATGGTAAGTTTTGTGGGATTTAAATCTTATATAACTGATTTGGACAAACTTGACCAAACAATAGTTTTGGAAAACGATGCTACTTATTTGGAAACAATAGAAATAAAGGCACAGAGACAGTTGGTTAAATTGGAAGAGGGAAAATTGGTTTATGATGCAGAGGTTATAAGACAAAAAAAAGTGGTTGTCAGTGCTTTTGATGTTATAGTAGAATTGCCAACTCTATATACACAAGACGGCAATTCTATTAGAATGGTTGGCAACACCACTCCTAAAATAATAATAAACGGTAAGGTATCCACCATGAGTTATTCCACCCTGATAGATTATTTAAAAGGGCTTCCCGCTGAGAAAGTTGAAAACGTGGAATTTACACCATCCGCACCGCCGGAGTGGTTTGTTGGCAATGGACCTGCTATAAATGTAATTATAAAGAAAGAAAAGAATTATTTTTATTCGGCACGTATAGGAGGCTCATATAGAAACTATACCGTAAATGGTACAACACTAAATGGCTCGGGGTATTTTTCTTCACCAAAATGGGATGTTTATTTATCCGGTAATGCGGGATATTATGTTAATATGGGACGTAATATTTTAGATATAAAACACCATATTACAAACCAAAATATTGATTCTGTCTACAAAATTCACTCCGAGAGCTTTAATATAAATAGGAATAAAAGTGGTCAATTCTATTCTTCTTTAACGTATAAGTTTACAGACTCTACGAATATAAGTTTGGACTATATTGGTAATTATTCTCCTTATGGAAGAAATAAAGCACACTCGGAAAATACCTTGACGGGAGATTCCAAAAGTATCAATAATGATGATAGTAAAACAAACTCTATAACTTTGACATATCAACACGCCAATTTATTTAATATAGGAGCAGAGTATACCAATTATCAAAGCAATTATAACCAACAAATGCAATACGCAGAACATGGTATGCCTTTTGCGCACGCTTTTGACTATGACGCAAATCAAACGATAGATAGAGTTATGGGGTATTTTAATGTAAACAAAACAATATTTCATGGTTGGACTATATTCTTTGGCGCACAATATACATACACAAATAATGATAATACTCAAAAAAATATTTCTCTAACAAACGAAGGTAATAATTCTGAAAGTAATTCTGTAATAAAAGAGCATGCTGTTACAGTTTACGGAGGTTTTAGAAAAAGATTTATGGATGGAAAATTATTTGTAAGTGTTAACTTACAAGACGAGTATTACAATAATGACGGGTATGAAATAAACGACCTATTGCCACAAGTAAAAGTATCTTATTCTCCCAATAACAACCACTACTTTGTTTTTGACAACTACAATCAAAGACAACACCCATCTTATTGGAATTTACAAAACTATGAGACACATATAGATAAATATCAAATTTCTATAGGTAATCCATATTTAAAACCATCTTGGGCTAATACAACAAGCATAAATTATTATTTCAAACAAAAATATCAAATTGGCTTAGTATATATATATTGTGACCCTAATTTGCTTGGTGCCTCATATATGAGATGGGATACTTTGTTATTACAGCATGAGGTTATCAATCAACAAATGACTCAAGTGGGAATGTTAAATTTGTCTATACCTATAGAAATAGGTAAACGTATTACCACCCGCTTCTTTACACAATTACGTTGGCAACAGTATAAGGATGATGATTGGAATGGCGAAAAAATTGATGATAAATTTTTTACATACAGTATCAACTATTCAACCGATTTCATTTTGTCCTCCAAACCAAGAATAATATTTAATCTTTCAGCAAATTATAATAAAGATGGACAGGGCGGAATGAGAAAATCCTCTGATTCCTGGGGGGTATCAATGGCTTTGAGAACAAATTTATTTAAAGATAGGTTATTTGTCAGTTTAAATTTTAGAGATATTTTTGAAACCAATACCCCAATCCGCTATACAGCACAAAGAGGGCAATATTATAGAGAAAACAATAACTTTTATAAGCGAATGTTCTTCGGTCAAATAGTATATACATTTAAAGGATATAAACAAATAAGAGAAAACGGAGTTGATACTTCAAGATTTGGCATAAATTAAATAAAAACCACTTATTCTTAAAGTATCTGATAAGAATAAGTGGTTTTAATTCTAAGTTTTTTGTCTGCTTATGCTTAACGAGTTTCCTTTTTATAGACAGTTGGATGCTATGGATTGTGGAGCAACTTGCCTAAGAATGATAGCAAAATTTTATGGCAAGACTTATTCTTTGGACACTTTAAGAAAAAAAAGTTATATCTCCATAGAAGGAGCGAGTCTCTTGGGCTTAAGCAAAGCGGCAGAAAATATAGGTTTTCGCTCACTTGGTATAAAGACTAATATAAGCAGACTTTCTCAAGCACCCTTACCCTGTATAGTCCATTGGAAACAAAAACATTTTGTTGTTGTTTATGATATTAATATAAGCAAAAAAGACAGCAGACTTTTAGAAAGAGATGAAATAAAAGCCGAGAATGTTAAGGGCTATGTAAAAGTAGCCGACCCTGCAAACGGAAAAATAAAATATACCATCAAAGAATTTCTCTCCGGTTGGATAAGCGATAGAAAAGCGAATAAAGACGAAGGTATTGCTCTCTTGTTGGAAGTTACACCTGATTTTTATAACTTGGAAGGTGAAAAACCTAATAAAACCAAATTCTCTTTTATACTTAAATACCTCCTACCCTACAAAAAACTTATTTTGCAACTGTTTCTTGGTATGTTGTTAGGAACTCTTTTGCAACTTATTTTTCCTTTTCTAACACAAAGTATTGTGGATTTTGGTATCAACAATAATGATTTGAATTTTGTTGTCCTTATGCTTATTGCCCAACTAACCTTATATGTTGCTCAAACTGCAGTGGAATTTATCAGAAGTTGGATACTACTGCATATAAGCACAAGAATAAATATTTCCATTATCTCCGACTTTCTTATAAAACTAATGAAATTACCTATTTCTTTTTTTGATACTAAGATGATAGGCGATATAATGCAAAGAATAGGTGACCACGGCAGAATACAAAACTTTCTGACTGCCTCCACACTCAATACTCTTTTCTCTATGGTTAATTTAGTGGTTTTTACCTGTGTTTTGGCTTTTTATAGTTTGAAACTTTTGTGTGTTTTCTTTATTGCAAGTGTGTTATATATTTTGTGGATAGTTCTATTTTTGAAAAAGAGAAAAGTATTGGATTACAAACGTTTTTCTCTTGCCTCCAATGAACAAAGCAATCTTTATCAACTTATTACGGGAATGCAAGAAATAAAACTCAACAATTGCGAAAACCAAAAGCGTTGGGAATGGGAAAACATACAAGCACGGCTATTCAAAACAAGTATAAAAGGATTAAGACTCTCACAATACCAACAAACAGGAGCATTCTTTATCAATGAAACCAAAAATATTTTGATTTCATTCTTTTCAGCCAAAGCAGTTATAACAGGCGATATGACTTTGGGAATGATGATGGCAGTAAGTTATATTATGGGACATTTAAACAGTCCTATAAATCAAATGATAGGTTTTATACAATCGGCACAAGATGCAAAAATAAGTATGGAGCGTTTGGGAGAAATACACAATAGAGAGGATGAAGAAAAAATTGAAGACAATAAAATAACCACAATGCCAAAAGATAAAACCATAACAATAAAAAATCTATCTTTTAGGTATAATCAATTGTCTAATGATGTTTTGCAAGATATCAACCTTATTATTCCACAAGGCAAAATAACCGCTGTGGTGGGTATGAGTGGAAGTGGAAAAACCACTCTTGTAAAATTGCTTATGGGATTTTATCCTGCTTCAAAAGGAGAAATTACAATAGGAAACATTCCTATAAACAAAATAAGTACAAAACTTTGGAGAGAAAAATGCGGCGCAGTAATGCAAGAGGGATTTATTTTCTCAGATACAATTGCCAATAACATTGCCTTAGGAGAAGAAGAAATAAACAAAGAAAAACTATTAAAAGCAGTACAAGTTGCTAATATACAAGATATGATAGAAAATTTGCCTTTGGGGTTTAATACAAAAATAGGACAAGAGGGCAAAGGCATATCACAAGGGCAAAAACAAAGATTACTTATAGCAAGAACTGTGTACAAAGACCCTGATTATTTATTTTTTGATGAAGCAACAAATTCCTTGGACGCAAACAACGAAAAAATAATAATGCAAAACCTTTCACAAATTTTTAAACAAAAAACCGTTGTTATTGTCGCTCATAGATTAAGTACTGTAAAAAATGCCGATAATATCATAGTGCTTAATAATGGAAAAATAAGCGAAATGGGGACTCACGAACAACTCACTCAAAAACACGGAGAATATTATAATTTGGTAAAAAATCAATTGGAATTAGGATTATAAATGGACAAAAACAAAAGAAAAGGTCGTTTTGACTCTGCCGAGAAAATAGAACTCAGAAGCAAAGAAATGCAAGAGATTCTTTCTCAACCGCCAAAGTGGTTGATAAGGTATGGTATAGGGATTATTTTCTTTGTTATTGCTCTATTGTTTGCAGGTAGTTACTTTATAGAATTTCCCGATATTATCAAAGGAGAAATTGTTTTAATGGATAAAAATAAAGCAAAAATCATCATACCCGCTCATAATAGTGGAAAAATCAAAAACAACCAAATCATAAATATCAAATTTGATAACTATCCTTATATGGAATACGGTATTTTTAAGACAAGAATAAGCAATTTACAACTCAAAGCCTCGAAGGAACACAAAGGTTGCTATGAGTTTTACCTACTTCTACCCGACCGTATTACAACCAATTACAAGAAATCCCTTAACTATATTCCCCAAATGAGAGGCTCGGCTGAAATTATAATCCAAAACAAAAAACTATTACAAAAACTTATCCCTTATTCATTGTAATAAATCTATTGTGAAATGCGAACTATTTTTGGAATTGCTGGCTTGGGATATAAAAACTATGAAATAGATGATAACAGTATTGAACTTATTAATGAAAACTTTTGAATCTAAAAAATAAAAACCTGATATACTGCGAATAAAGATTTTAAAATTTCCATACAAAATAGCACCGAGATGTGTTATCAATAGTGTTATGTGGAATGGCAAGTTTAGAAAAGATGTTTTATAGAAACATAGCCCTTCGTATTACAATAAGTTAAGTTCAATAAAAAAACTCACTCGCTTTTTTTGAATATTTAAAAGATAAAAAAACTAAGTAATAAATATTTTATTTGTATATCGGAAGTTCTTTTTTGCAATGTCAATATTTTTTCCAATTTCTAAATTTTAAGGAAAATATACCCCAAAACGCCTCCTTAAATATTTTCATACTCATTTTGCTTTCTCCCATAACTCTGTCGGTAAATATTATAGGAACCTCCTTTATTTTAAAACCAAGTTTCCAAGCCGTATATTTCATCTCTATTTGAAAAGCATAGCCAACAAACTTTATCTTATCAAATTTTATCTGCTCCAACAACCTACGTCTATAACAAACAAAACCCGCCGTAGTATCATAAACCTTAAAGCCCAAAATCTTTCTCACATAAATAGAAGCACAATAAGACATAAGTAACCTGCCCATAGGCCAATTTACAACCGATATTTTACCTTCCAAATACCTTGAGCCTATGCTTAAATCTGCCCCCTCTTTACAAGCATTATATAAATCAATTAGGGAGTTTGGCGGATGGGAAAAATCTGCATCCATCTCAAAAATAAAATCATACCCATGTTGCAAAGCCCACTTAAAACCATATATATATGCCGTTCCAAGCCCAAGTTTGCCTGCCCTTTGCTCCAAAAACAATCTGTCCGGATATTCCTTAATAAGATTTTTTACTATCTCTGCCGTTCTATCAGGTGAATTGTCATCTATTATAAGAATATGAAACTGTTTCTCCAATTTGGTCAGAATATATGAGATAATTCGCCCTATATTCTCCTCTTCCTTATATGTAGGAATAATTACCAAACTATCACAAGTTGTAGCAGTATTTGTTTTGCTTTCCGTATTCATAGATATATGATTATTGAGTTTGTGATTTAATAAACTTCATCAAAGACCCTGTCTGAGGAGACTCAAAAGGATTTTCTTTTATATAGCCTTCTTTATCCAAGAGAATAAACGAAGGAATCATTCTCAAGTGAAAAGCAGATGTCATTTCATAATTGTTGTCAAAATAAACAAAATGCCATCTGTATTTATTGCCCACCTTATTATTACGTATGAAATTATACATTTTTTCAAAACTATTGTCCAAACAAATAGTTATAACATTAACATTCTCCTTTACGCTGTCAAAACAAAAATGTATACTTTCCAATTCTTTCAAACACGCTATATCATCCAAACGCACAAAAGCCACAAGTGTAGGTTTATCATTGAATAAGGTTTTTAATTGTATGATTTGCTCATTCAAATCTTTTACCTTAAAATCTCCTATGCTTGTATTTGTTGCATTTATTTGGGAAAGATAATTTATCATATCGTCTGCTATCAATACGTGTTTTTCAAACTTGGTGGAAGATTTGAATTTGTTTAAAATATTAAGAATAAGTTTTTTGTCAAAGTATCCCTCAAGATAAGCGTCTTTCATTCCTTGCAAAAAAACCAATTCTCTAAATACTTCGTTTTTAAGAATTTCATCCCTACCAAGTGCATCGTTAAAGGCAGAATAATTACCACTGATAAGCCAATATTCCATATCCTTTCGGCTTATGTATTTGTACCCCAAAGAAAAATATTTTTCAAATATGGTTTGAAAACAATCCGCATAACCAACATTATCATATAATATAGGTGCAGAGGCAAAAAGATTTTGCTTTATCGTCTTGCGAGATTTCAAGTAAAAAGAATATAATATACTTTCAAACTCGTATGTTATATAGTTTTTTATATAATCATTGCCCTCATATTTGGTCAATAAACTATCTTTCATTGACAAAAAATTGGCAACAGTGGAAGAATCTTTGACAAAAAGCATTCTTCTGTTTTGATAAACAAAATCAAGCAAAAGATTGTCCACATCCGCCATAGGTTGATTTATTGCATCATATTTTTCACTTTGCAAACGAACCGGCAAACGCATTCCATACATATAAGCCTTAGCAGAATCTTGCTCAGTAAAATTAAATTCATCTATACTCAGATTATATTTCATTCCCGGCTCTGCTATAAAAGCATATTTCATTAAATCTATTTGAATTATCAATTCCTTAACTCCGTCTATAACAAAGGAAAAAGAAAAATTGGTATCTCCATCTTTTAACTCCAAACAGTCTTCTTTTTGTATGTAATTGGAAAATCTGTCTGCAACAGAATAAACATATACTTTTTTACCTGCGATGTTCTTGCCTGAACCACTGACAAAAACATTCTGCGCCATAATTCCACAATACGCCAAAAGACACGATATTATTATCACTAACCTTTTCATAACACAAAATTACTATATTTTTTTAATAGCACAAAAACAATTGAAGAAATATTAAACACCTACAAGCAAAAACATTACTTTTTTAAGTTATGATAAGTTTAACATAATGGCAAAGCCGTTACATAATATTTTTTAGTAATTTGTTTATAAGTTATTTTCTATTATTACAGGCAGTACTATTGTTTTTTTCTTGCTTATAAAACCGTATGCATCCTTAAAGGCGTTTTGTATAATAACAGGGTTCATAATAGGCCCATAACTATCCAATGTATTGCCCAATGTTCTTAAATAGTTATAGGCATTGACATCTATTTTACTAATGGAAAATGAATAATCAGATTCTTGCATCTGACCAAAACCATCATATCCATAGGCTAATTTAATGGCATATTTTTTCCCTTTAAAATTTTTGTTGGAAAATACACCGAAACGATTATAAACATCATTGGTCTGCTCCAAATCGTCAATACTTATAAAATTAGCAGCGTAAGTGTTGGGCGAAGACTCATATAAAAGTTTTTGGTCGTTTTTGTTCAAAGGTAAAGAAGGTGTAAACATATAATAATTTTCCTCTCCATCGTCTGTAAAAACCATATACACTGTTAAATAAATACATCCTTCTATAACCTGCCTATATACAGAAAAACTATCCACCTCTACGGGAGAAAAGTTTAACAAAAGTTCCTGCTCTATGGTTGAATAATTTTCATGTTCTATTTTTAGGGTTATCTTATCATTATGCTGTGGAAGGTAATCAAAAACTATTTCAGGGTAATTTTCTTGTATTTTCTTTTCCTTAAACAAACCGTTAATCCAAAGACTTACTTCTGCATTTTGTACAAAACAATCTGCAAAATTAAAGTTGTAAATATCCTCCCAACGAGAAGAAAAATCTACATAAATACCGGGCTTTGCCGAGTGCATTATGGTCATTCTTATACTGTCATTTTCTTCTATAAATGTGGAAAATACAAATTTATCCTCGGGCAATTTTTCATTGTAATCTATTTCATACTCACAAGAATAAAAGAAAGCCACAAGTATTAAACTTAAAAAAATTATAATTTTTTTTGTTTTCATAATTGATTTAAAATTTATATGTGTAAGAGACAGTTGGTATAATGGGCATAATGCTAAAGACTCTGAGTTTATTTGGCTTATCTGTGGTAAAAATAAAAAATGCGTTCTTATGATTCATTGCATTATAAACATTGAAAGACCAAACAATTTCACCTTTTTGGGTTTTCTTTTTGTAATTCACCCCTAAATCCAAACGATGATAGGTCGGCATTCTGAAATTATTTCTATCTCCATATATATCAACCAATTCAGGTAACAGCATATAATTATAATTTATTCCATCAAAATTATAATACTGAGCCACAGGCACATTGGTTCTCTGCCCGGAATTGATAACAAAAGCTATGGTAATATCCCATTTTTTATTTATATCCATAGAGGCAACAGCGTTGAATTGATGCCTTACATCAAAACGGTCATAAAACCATTTGCCATTATTTATTTCTCCATTGGGGTATTGTCTTTTTGCCCAAGAAAGAGTATAAGAGACCCAACCCGTAATATTGCCATTGTTTTTCTGTATATTAAACTCTAATCCATAGGCCTTGCCTTTGCCCTGTCCCACTTTATCTTCCCAATCTTCGCTATTGCCAAAAGAAGAAACTCCATCTTTGTAATCAATAACATTATATAATTGTTTATAATAAAATTCCAAGCCCATATTTATTCCGCTTTTTAATTGATAAAAAGCACCTATGGAATAAATATCCGAAGTTATTGGTTTGATTTTTTTTGTAACCGGCAACCACAAATCAGTAGGTAAAGAAAGCATACCATTGGACAAAAGGTGTATGTTTTGATTCATTTTGGCATACCCCGCCTTCAAAGAAAAATTTTCAAAAAAAGAATATCTAAAAGAAAGTCTCGGTTGTAAAGAAAAGTAAGAAACATTTTCCACATTGTAATAATCGGTGTGCAAACCAAGTCGGACTGAAAGTTTCTCTTTCCATGTTATAACATCTTCAAAATAAGCAATAAACTCATTGGCATTCTTTTTACTTTCCAAATTATATGGTTCCGAATACAAAATATCATTCTCCTTTGATATGGCTCTTGTAATCTCGGGAGTATAGTGATGAAATATATAGTTGGCACCAAAATTAAAAGTATTATAATCATTGAGATAATAAGTAAAATTCTTTTTCAAAGTATAGTCCTTTACTCCGGAGTTAAACTCGTACTCGGAGTGATAAGTTGTCCTTTCTCCCATATTATATTTTTCGTCCATATCATAGTTGTTATCTATTTTACTAAGATATTTATTATAGGAAATGGACAAATTGCCAAATAATTTGGAATTGTATTGGTGAGCCCAATCCAAAGTTATTATAGTATTGCCCCATAACATATCGGACTCGGAGTTGGAGTAATTGTCTTGCTTGTACTCATTATAAAAATTGCAATTATCCTCTCCGCCGTAAAAAGATAGTGAAAGAGAATTTTTATTGTCAAACCTATGCTTGATTTTTGCATTTAAATCATAAAAATGATAAGCAAAAGAATATTTATCATCACTATTTTTGTTTGCATACCAAAGCACCGGTTTTAAAAGAATATCCAAATAAGTACGTCTGAAAGAAAAATTAAAAGTTGTTTTATCTTTCCATATAGGACCGTCTATATTTAGCCTGCCCGATATGAGTCCGACAGAAATATCACCCCTTATTTTTTCATTGTTGCCGTCTTTGTTTCTTATATCCATAACGGAAGAAACTCTACCTCCAAATTGAGCAGGGAAACCCCCTTTATAAAAATCTATGTTTTTTATGGCCTCAGTATTAAAAGCAGAAATAAAACCCAGCAAATGATTTGGATTATACACTTCTATACCATCTATTAAATATAGATTTTGGTCTGCGTTGCCTCCTCTTACATACAGGCCCGTTGTTCCTTCTGTCCCCGATTTTACACCCGGTAACAGTTGTACGGCTTTTAATAAATCACTCTCTCCCGTAAGGGTAGGCATTTTGGAGACAACTTGAGGACTGATTTCTATTTTTCCCGGTACGGCTTCATTTACAAATCTTTTTTCCTTTTGTTTGTCCACAACAACAAATTCTTGCAATGTTGAAGAATATTTCAGATAAATGTTTATTATGGTATCTTGGGGTAAATCAAATTGCAAGACTTGTTTCTCATATCCCACAAAAGAAACTTCTATTCTCTTACTTTTTGTAGTAAAAGAATAGAAGCCATACGCATTGGTAACACACCCGCTTTTTGTAGTCGGGTCATAAATGGTTGCTCCTATTAAAGTTTCTTTACTTGTTGCGTCATACACATAACCGCTTATATTATACTTTTGAGCGAAAGCAACAACAACCGCACAAGTAAAGAAAAACAGAGCAAGAATTTGTTTCATTATTTTTTATAGCCTATTGTCTGAAATAAAAGAATATGCTCATTTTCAGTCAAAGGCAACACTTCTCTTACTTGTTTTTCTGTATGAGCGGCATAACGGGTAACCGTGCCCAGATTTGTTTTCATACCGGCACAAGCCAAATACATATTTTCACTCACGTAAGCGGCAGACATGGAGCCGAAAATAAATTTTGTATGATGGTCCTTTATTCTGTCATATTTTGCAAAGTCAGAAACTATAGCAACGTTGGTTACCTTAGAGGCAAAGCCTCCTTCACGGTCTGTTAGTTGTCTATAATCACCTTGTTTGATAAGAATCAATTCGTTTGCTTTTTCATCATAACGATATATGCCGCTTTCCAAAAAAACATAAAGATTGATATCTTGGCTATTCATAGCCGTAGGTGCTGTACGTTTGCCATGTGATTCTCCCCAACCTGCCCACAAAAGCGTAGAAAGGTCTTGCAATGAAATATCTCCGTCCTTAAAACTTCTGTCGGATTGACGCAAATCTATTGCTTTCAAAATACTCTCGCCTCCTTCTTTTTGAGGTTGAGGCAATTTTATGTTCTGTGCTTGCAAGCTCACAAACAACAAACAGAAAGTCAAAATCAAAGTTAATTTTCTCATAATTTTTTAAATATTAATATTGTTTTTAGATATCAAGAACGCAAAAAGGCTTCCAAAATTGTATTTTGGAAGCCCATCGTTTTGGTTAATTTTAAAATTATTAAACTATGAAAAAAAAACTATTTTCCCATTCGTCTTGCCAATTCCTCGGCAATAAAAGAAGCAACATCATCAGCGTATGTATTTGCTCCAAAGCCGGCATCATACCCCAACTCTTTTGCCAACTCGTGCGTAATTCTTGCTCCTCCGCAACACAATATAACCTTATCTCTCAATCCCTCTGCTTCCAACATTTCCACCAATTCGGTTAAATTCTTTATATGCACATCCTTTTGGGTAACGGTTTGAGAAACCAAAAGAGCATCGGCTTTCATTTCTATGGCTTTGGCAATAAATTCTTCGTTAGGCACTTGTGACCCCATATTCAAAGCCTCTATCATATCATAACGCTCCAAACCATAGTGTCCGGCGTATCCCTTCATATTCATTATTGCATCTATTCCCACAGTGTGAGCGTCTGTTCCCGTAGAAGCACCTATAACAACTATTTTTCTGCCTATGTGTTCTTTTATAAACTCATCGGTCTCATGCATATCCATTACATTGCTTTCCACCTTAGGAACGTGAATAACAGTATAATCCACGGTATGAGTACAAGAACCATAACAATTAAAAAATGTAAAACCTTTGGTCAATTCTTTATAAAAAACAACCATAGGATTTTCAAACCCCATTTTCTTTAATAATTGTTTGGCTGCCTCCACTCCTTCTTCTCCTGCCGGCACGGGCAAAGTAAAACTAAGTTGTGTTTTACCATCATTCATTGTATCGCCATAAGGCTTAACTTTGGTAAGGTCAAGATTGGTATCAAAATCTTTGGCCTCCATTGAATATAATCCTGCACTCATTACGCTTTTCCTCCTTTTCCTTTCATTAAATCAATAAACGGATTGTAATACTTATCGCTCTTTTCAAACACACCTGCCAATCCTTTTCCACCATCTCTTGGTCTTTTTATATCGGCAAAAATTCCCTTTTCAAGGGCAGAAAACAACCCTTCCGATTGCATACGTTCCAACAAATTTACAGCATCATCAAGCACCTTTTTTGCCCTTGTTTGCATAATACCGTCTTGCTTAAATTCTATATCGTCCCCCAAATCATGCATATTGTTGAATATATATCTTGCATTTTCTATGGAAACATACCTATCCGACATAAAAGGCGTATGAATGGCCTCTGTCATCATACCCAAAAGTTGCAAACCTTGGTGGGTCATTATACCTATTTGGTTAAATAAAGCATCTTGTATTTGTCCCTTGAAAATATTACCTGTCATAAACTTGGTAGGAGGCATATATTTTATAGGTGCTTTTGGAAATATCTCTCTTATAAGTTGCGCTTGAGCAAGTTCGTAAAGGAAACCATTTTTTAACTGAGGGTCCATCTCAAAAGCATGTCCCAAACCCATTTGTTCCTCCGGCATACCTGCGGCAAAAGCAAGTTGTTCATTAATAAAGTCCGAAGCCAAAACCGTATGAGCCTCGTCAAAAGCGTCCGCAGTGGTCAGATAATTGTCTTCTCCTGTGTTGATAATAATACCTGCATAACCGTTTATTATACGAGAAAAGAATTGGTCTATAAGGGTTCGCTTCATATTTATATCTCTAAACAAAATACCATACAAAGCATCATTAAGCATAACATCCAATCCCTCTAAAGCTCCCATAACGGCTATTTCCGGCATACAAAGACCTGAACAATAGTTACACAATCTTATATATCTGCCTACTTCTTCTCCCACTTCATCCAAAGCCTTACGCATTATACGGAAGTTCTCCTGAGTTGCAAACGTTCCTCCAAAACCCTCTGTAGTTGCTCCGTATGGCACATAATCCAAAAGACTCTGTCCTGTCGTACGAATAACGGCTATAATATCTGCTCCTTGTCTTGCTCCTGCTTGTGCCTGAATAACATCCTCGTATATGTTACCTGTCGCCACTATAATATATAGGTACGGCTTTTCTCCCTCGCCAATGGTTTCTATATACTTTTCGCGTTTTCTTCTTCTATCTATTATCTGTTTCAAAGAAGCGTCTATATATGGTTGCAGACTTTGTTTTGCTTCTTTTTCGTCTATTGTGGGCAATGTGGTAATATCCAATTTACCCAAAGCAATTTGTTGGGCTATCTCATTGGGTGAAAGTTTTGTCTGAGCCACTGCATTGCCCATTATGTACATTATACCATCGTTGAGTCTGCCCTTTTCTTTGACAAAATCAACAACAACATTAGGCAAAGGCACCTCATTCTCATCCACCCCGTCTATTCCCAATAATCTGCAAATAGTCCTTTCACAAGTTACAGTGGAATAATCTTTTGCAAAATTCTCTACCTCATCGGAAATATTTTTAGCCAACTGCTTTCCTCGTGCTACCTTACTAAAATCAATTCCTAATTTACTCTTATTCATTTGAAAAAAATATGTGTTTATTCCTTATTACTTCAATCTGCAAAGTTAGGTATTTTTTCTCATATAACAAAATCCAAACTATTTTTTAGAAAAAAGGTATTGAGGCTTTGATATATTGGTGCAAATAATGATATGGCAAAGTATTTTTTTATAGATTGGTGGAAAATTTGTCTGTGATAGCAAACCTTTGTGAGTTATGCCAACTTATAAAAAAAGTTGTAATTTTGCAATTGACTTTTAAATATATATATTGCATTATGAATATAGCAAATCGCAATAAGAATTTCATAGATAGAGACAAATTATATACTCTTTTGGAGGGAAAAACTCCAAAACAAAGTGAATTAAACGAAATACTTAATAAAGCCTTGAAATTAAAAGGTCTTTCGTTGCAAGATGTGGCTCTTTTATTAAAAATAGAGGACAAGGCAGATATTCAAAAAATTATGGACGTTGCTCATAAGGTTAAGGAGGCTATTTATGGGAAACGTCTTGTTTTGTTTGCTCCCATTTACACGGGAAATATTTGTTTCAACAATTGCACTTATTGTTCTTTTCGCAAAGACAATCATTTGATTGAAAGGAAAATATTAACAATGGAAGAAATTGAGCAAGAAACAGCCTCTTTGTTGAATCAAGGACACAAAAGAGTCTTGCTTATTTGCGGAGAAAATCGCAAAAACGATACCGATTATATGTGCGAGGCCATACGCAGGGTTTACAACGTCAGAACGCATGAGGGAAGAGATTATATAAGACGTATAAATGTAGAACTTGCACCTATGGAGGTAGAAGATTTTCACAAACTACACGAACAGAAAATAGGTACATATGTTTGTTTTCAAGAAACTTATGATTCCGAACTTTACAAAAGATTTCACCCTTCAGGCACTCCGAAAGCCAACTTTGAATATAGACTGACCGTAATGGACAGAGCGCAGGAAGGAGGTGTAAATGATGTTGGTATAGGAGCCTTGTTTGGTTTGGGTGATTATAGGTTTGAAGTGCTCGCTATGTTGGAACACGCAAGGCATTTGGAAGAATGTTATGGCGTTGGACCTCATACAATAAGCGTACCGCGATTGGAACCTGCAATAGGAGCACCCGATAGTGAAAACATACCAAACAAAGTAAGCGATGAGGACTTTAAAAAACTTGTTGCCATAATAAGAATAGCCTTGCCTTATACAGGTATGATACTTTCCACAAGAGAAAATGCCAATATGCGTAACGAACTGATAAACTATGGTATTAGTCAAATAAGTGCAGGAAGCAAAACCAACCCGGGAGCCTATTCAGAGAAAAAAGAGCAGCACACAGGGTCTCAATTTTCACTCAGTGATGAAAGAAATTTGGAGGATGTGATAAATTCTTTTATAGACGAGGGATATATTCCTTCTTTTTGTACGGGATGCTATCGTAATGGAAGAACAGGTGAGGATTTTATGGATTTGGCAAAACCGGGCTTAATCAAGCAATATTGCTTACCCAATGCAATATTTACTTTCCAAGAATACCTTAACGATTTTGCAAGCCAAGAAACCAAACAAAAAGGCGAACAACTTATCAAGCAAATGCTACAAGCATACGACCAAAAGCAACTTATACCAAAAATAGAAGATAATATTTCACAAATCAATAAAGGACAAAGAGATATTTATTTTTAACAGGGTGTTCTATTATTGATTTTAATAAGTTAAGATAAGTTACACATAGGTTGGCATAAGTTATAATAGGGCAAAAATCATATAAAACTATTATAACTTATGCCGATTTGTATTACTATGAACAAAGTAAAAAACAGTGAGCAAAAAATAATGGCTATGCTCTTATGCTAACCTATTACAACTCATTTTAACCTATGCTGACCCATAAAAAACAAAAGAAAAACAAAAAAAATCGGTTTACTGAAAATCAATAAGTTACAAAATAAATTTTTGCACGCGTTTGGTCAGGTCGTAGAATCTTCGTAACTTTGCATAGAGAAATACCCCTATCACAAAATTCCTATTTTTTACCTTTGTAATTACTTGATAATCAGTAAAAACGAAACGGCGTTTTATTTT
>CAZITO010000033.1:0-20422 GCA_964542225.1 uncultured Bacteroidaceae bacterium
CTGACCAAACGCGTGCAAAAATTTGTTTTGTAACTTATTGATTTTCAGTAAACCGTTTTTTTTTGTTTTTCTTTTGTTTTTTTATGGGGTTGCATAAGGGCAAAGCCGTTATTATATTTTTACTTATAAAAACCTATGATAAACTATAAAAACTTATGCCAACTTATAAAAACTATATCTTTATACCGAGTTGGCATTAATAAAAAAGGTGTATCTATAAACAGATACACCTTTTTTTGATTTAACAGAAATATTATTTTATTCCTGCCATTTGATAACAAGATTTCTATCACCAAAAGCATCGTCCACCTTTCCGCTCATTGGCCAATATTTGTCATTATATGGCAATGGGAAAGCGGCTTCTTGCCTTGTGTAAGGTCTGTCCCAAGTATCGGCACAGATAACCTGCATTGTGTGAGGAGCATTCATTATAAGATTATTCTTCTTGTCTGCTTTACCCTCTTCTATATCTTTGACTTCTTTTCTTATTTGAATAAGGGCATCACACAAACGGTCTATCTCACTCAAAGGCTCACTTTCTGTTGGTTCTATCATAAGCGTACCATGAACAGGGAAAGCAACAGTTGGAGCGTGAAAACCATAGTCCATAAGACGTTTTGCTATATCTCCACATTGAACTCCGCTACTCAAAGAAAACTGATTGCAATCCAAGATAAACTCATGGGCACACATTCCCTGAGAACCATGATATAGAATATTGTAATGGTCTTTTAAACGGCAACGCATATAATTTGCATTAAGTATGGCATAAGCCGTAGCCTCCTTTAAACCATCTCTTCCAAGAAGTTTCAAATAAGCATATGTGATAGGCAACAACATTGCCGAACCAAATGGAGTGGCAGACACAGGAGTACCTTCTTTCTCAGTAGGCAAATAGTCTACAAGTTCTTTGGTACACGCAATAGGACCTACACCAGGGCCACCGCCACCGTGAGGCATTGCAAAGGTTTTATGTAAATTCATATGGCAAACATCCGCTCCTATATAACCAGGACCAGTCCAACCTACCTGGGCATTCATATTTGCACCATCCATATAAACCAAACCTCCATTGGAATGTATTATATTCACAATGTCAAGTATTCTTTCCTCAAAAACTCCGTGTGTGGAAGGATAAGTTATCATCAAGCAAGAAAGGTTATCTTTGTTTTCCTCTGCCTTTTGTCTTAAATCTTCTACATCTATCTCGCCGTCTTCGGTGGATTTAACTATTATAATATCCATACCTGCCATTGCAGCAGAAGCAGGATTTGTGCCATGTGCAGAAGCAGGAATCAAACATACCGTTCTATTTGCCTGACCATTGGATTTTTGATAATTTCTTATTGTTGTAAGTCCGGCATACTCTCCGGCGGCACCTGAATTTGGTTGGAAGCAAACTTTTGCAAAGCCGGTTATTTCTGCAAGTATGTCATTCATATTGCTTATCATTTCCTCATAACCCAAGGCTTGATTCTTAGGTACAAAAGGATGAATATTAGCAAACTCCGGCCATGTAAAAGGAATCATTTCCATAGCCGCATTAAGTTTCATTGTGCAAGAACCCAACGGAATCATGGCACGATTTAGAGACAAATCTTTTACTTCAAGTTTTTTAAGATATCTCATCATCTCTGTTTCCGAATGATACAAAGAGAAAACTTTCTCTGTCATAAAAGCAGAAGTACGTTTTAACTCTTTATTGATTACCTCTTTCTTGCAGTAACATTCATCTATGGCTTTAAATTCCTTGCCGTTAGCCCTTGCAAGCACGGTAAGAATTGTATTTACATCTTCCTCTGAAGTTGTTTCATCCAAAGATATGGAGAACGTTTTTTCATCAATATAATTAAAGTTCATTTCCTCCTTTAAGGCTTCGGTCTCAATGTTTTTTGTGCTAACAGGAGAGGAGAAACAAAGGGTATCAAAATAAACTTTATTTATTTGTTTGTAACCATAATTCTCGGCTTCAGAGGCAAGTTTTTTCGCTAAACAATGAATATCAAGGGCTATTTCTTTTATACCCTCTGCACCGTGATAACAAGCATACATTGCACTTACTATTGCCATAAGCGCTGTTGCAGTACAAATATTTGAAGTTGCTTTTTCGCGTTTAATGTGTTGTTCTCTTGTTTGCAGCGCCAAACGAAAAGCCTTGTTGCCTTGCATATCAACGGTTTGTCCTATGATTCTACCCGGCAAGTTACGTTTAAATTCATCCGTAGTTGCCAAAAAAGCAGCATTAGGACCACCGAATCCCATAGGGTTGCCAAAACGTTGGGAAGTACCTGTAACAGCATCCGCTCCCATTTCGCCCGGAGGAGTCAAAAGAGCCAAAGACATCAAATCACAAGCCACTGCCACCCTTATTCCTTGTGTTTTAGCAGCAGAAATAAATTGTCTGTAATCTCTAACATCTCCATATTTGCCCATATATTGCACAATGGCACCAAAGTAAGTATTATCCAACTTTACCTCATCGGCTTTGCCTATTACAAGTTCTATATTTCTTGGCAAAGCACGTGTTTTTATTACCTCTATACATTGGTCAAACAAATTTTCATCAACAAAAAACTTATTTACATTGTCTTTTTGTTGTTGACGAGAGCGAGAGTGATAGAACATAAGCATAGCCTCGGCATCTGCTGTTGCTTCGTCCAAAAGAGAGCAGTTTGTCAAAGGCATGGCAGTCATTGAGGCTACAAGTGTCTGATAAGTAAACAAAGCCTCTAATCTTCCTTGAGAAATTTCCGCTTGATAAGGAGTATAAGAAGTATACCAACTGGGATTTTCCAAAATATTTCTTTGTAGTACGGCAGGCAAAATAGTATTGTAATAGCCCTGTCCTATGTAAGATTTATATATTTTATTTTTGGCGGCAATACCCTTTATATGATTAAGATATTCAAACTCATTCATTCCCAAAGGAAGATTTAAATCCTTTTTCAGACGAATTTGTTTTGGTATGGTTTTATTTATAAGTTCTTCTATTGAAGATACTCCAATGGTTTTGAGCATCTTTTCAACATCCTGTGCCTGAGGTCCGTTATGACGTTTGGCAAAATTATTTGTTATCATATAACTATGTTTATTTTTTTATTAACTCTTTTTTCTTATCAAAAACAAAGTTACCTTTTTCAGTTACAAAAGATTATACGCTCGCCGAGTATATTGCTACATCGGTCAATGTTTTCTTTATCATTCCTTGCAAAGCCGTGCCCGGACCAACTTCGATAAATTCTCTTGCTCCGTCTTTGTACATATTTTGAACTATCTTTGTCCAAAGAACAGAAGAGGTAAGTTGTTTTACAAGGTTTTCTTTTATTTCCTCTGGTGAAGTATGAGGCAAGGCATCCACATTTTGATAAACAGGGCATATAGGAGTAGCAAATTTAGTGTTTTTTATACCCTCTGCCAATTCTTGCCTTGCACTTTCCATCAAAGGAGAATGAAAGGCACCACCCACTTTCAAAGGTAAAGCACGTTTTGCGCCTTTTTCTTTTAGTAATTCACAAGCTTTTGCAATACCTTCCATAGAGCCGGATATTACCAATTGACCCGGGCAGTTATAGTTGGCAGGCACTACAACTTGGTCGGTTATGGTTTTACAAACTTCCTCCACAATTTTGTCGTCCAAACCTATAATGGCAGCCATAGTGCTTGGATTTGCTTCGCAAGCCTTTTGCATGGCATTGGCACGAATGGAAACAAGCCTTAAACCATCTTCAAAATTCATAGCCTTTGCTGCCACAAGAGCCGAAAATTCTCCTAATGAATGACCTGCGACCATACGTGGAGCAAATTTATCACCCATAGCCTTAGCCAAAATAACCGAATGCAAAAATACAGCAGGTTGAGTAACCTTTGTTTGTTTAAGTTCTTCTTCTGTACCGGAAAACATTATATCCGTAATTCTAAAACCAAGTATTTCATTGGCTTTTTCAAACATTGCTTTACATTCTTCATTATTATCATATAGGTCTTTCCCCATACCGATGAATTGTGCACCTTGTCCGGGAAAAACACAGGACAGACCCGATTTATTCAAAACTTCATTCATATTATTTACTCTTTTTTACGTTTTGCAAAAATAAAACTTTTTTAGATATACTTGCATAATTTTCAAAAAATAGTGTTACCTTTGCATTCCATTTTTGGAGTATCAATGGGCAGAGTGCTAATAATAAAAAACTAAAAAAATGCTAAATAGACATTTTTTGAGAGCAAAAGTTCTTCAATCTTTATACGCCTATCATATTGCGGGCAGAACGGATAGCAATATTCAAGAACGTTGGATGTTTGCAAACATTGAGGAAATGTTTGATTTGGAAATATACCTGCTTTCTGTTCTTTTTGAAATCAAAGATATTGCTATTGAAGTTATAGAGGAGGGAAAACATAAATTTCGTCCCACAGAGCAGGAAAAAAATCCTTCATACAGATTTGTTAATAACCCCATGTTTGATTGCTTGGCGGAATGTGAGCAATTGACCGATGGTATCAAAAGACTGCACATCAATTGGCACGAGCAGGGCGAATTACTCAAGCAAATATTTCTAAAATTTCGTAACTCCGACTCCTACAAAGAGTATATGGAGGCGGAAGATGTAACCTTTGAACAACACAGAAGAGTCATTGTGCAATTGTTTAAAAATTACATAATCAAAAATTCCAACTTCTACGACTTGCTGATAGAGAAAAAATTCTCTTGGGAGGATGATTATGAATATGTTTGCCAAACAGTGATAGTACTGTTGAGAAATTGGGACGAGACAGAAGGCAAAAACAAACTTCTTTCCACCCCTTTTGACAAAAAATTAGACAATACTGTAGAAACCGACCAAGATTTTATGAAAAATCTTTTTAGGAATACTCTTTTGCATGAGGAAGAATATGACCAAATGATAAATAGAAGAATACTCAATTGGGATATGGAAAGATTGGCTTTCTTGGATACTTTGATGATAAAAATGGCAATAACCGAATTTATCTATTGTCCCATCATTCCATTAAGGGTAACTTTGAATGAATATATAGAACTCTCAAAAGAATTTTCTACAGACAAAAGCCATTTGTTCATTAACGGAATTTTGGACAGAATAATAGTAGATTTGAGAACTGAAAATAAAATACATAAATACAACGATGATGAATATTTGTTGGAACAGTCGCAAAAACAAAAGCAATAGAATAGCAAGTTTTTTGGTTATTTGTTTTGGTGTTTTATTGTTTGTTGGTTGTAGCAAGAATAAAAACAATATAGACGTTTCCGTGATAGAAAATCAAGCGGCGATAAAGTTTGAAAATGATGTTCTTAACTTTCATACCATACGCTCAGGCGAGAAAGTAACGGGAAGTTTTAAATTTAAGAATGTCGGAGACAATGATTTGGTAATAGGGGATGTTTCTGCCAATTGTGGTTGTACGGTTGCAGATTATCCAAAAAATGCTATAAAGCCCGGTGAGGAGGGAATGATTTCTGTTACTTATGACTCTAAGGGAACAAGTGGTATTCGCATAGAAAAACTTGTTACTGTTTCCTCCAATACAAATCCTTCAAGGACGGTACTAAAAATTATAGCGGAAGTGGAATAAAAAGATATTCAATGATATGCAGAAATTGAAAAGAATAAAATCTTTACTTTCTGCTTTGTTACAAAATTGTAGTAAAATGAAAAAAACAAAATAATATGGCAACAGAGATGAGAAAATGTGTTATCATAGGCTCAGGTCCTGCAGGATATACCGCAGGTATTTATGCTTCAAGAGCAGGATTGAAACCTCTGATGTTCGAGGGTTATGCTCCCGGAGGTCAAATAACCATGACAGACCAAATAGACAATTTTCCCGGATACCCTACAGGCATTTCAGGTGCCGGACTTATGGAAGATATAAAAAAACAAGCACTGCGTTTTGAGGTAGAGATAGAAAACAAGGTAATAAAACAAGTAGATTTTTCCAAGCGTCCTTTTATTCTCATAACAGAGGATAATAATCAAGTGTTGGCTCAAAGTGTAATTGTTTGCACGGGAGCCTCGGCTCGATGGTTGGGCTTGGAAAGTGAAAGAAAATTCAGAGGTATGGGGGTTAGTACTTGTGCCACTTGTGATGGTTTCTTTTATAGAAAAAAAGACGTTGCCGTAGTAGGAGGAGGAGACACTGCTTGCAGCGAGGCTTTATATTTGTCTTCTATTTGTAATAAGGTATATCTAATTGTCAGAAGAGATGTTTTGCGAGCAAGTAAAGTCGTACGAGATATGCTTTTGAGTAAAGAAAACATAGAAGTAATTTGGCAACACAAACCATTGGAAATCTTGGGAGACGAAAGCGGAGTAACAGGTCTTAGACTTATTTCCTCCAAAGGAGACAAGACCAAAGATATAGACCTTATGGGAGTTTTTGTTGCAATAGGTAATATTCCGAACACAGATGTTTTCAAAGGACAACTTGATATGGATGCCAATGGCTACATTCTCACAAAAGGGGCATCTTCTTATACAAGTGTGGAGGGAGTATTTGCTGCCGGAGATGTACAGGATGCTGTTTATAAACAAGCCATTGTGGCAGCAGGTTCCGGTGCAAAGGCTGCCATAGATTGCGAGCGTTGGCTTATGGAACACCCTCTTTAAAAAGAGAAACATAGGCTGCAACTTCATTATATGAAAATAAATGATTTCATAATCTTTTTGATTTTTCTTTTTGTTGTTTCAAACACTATTTTGGGACAACAAAAAGATTCTCCTGCTCAAATTAAAGACACCTCATTGCAAAAAGTCTTTTATTTCCACTCTTCCAAAACAGATTATGTTATCAAAGATTTGTTTAGGCTTGACGAGGACTTTTCTGATATACATTACTATGACCCTATGCTTTTGCCCGATAATTCCATTTATCAATACCTATCCTTAATGGGTACCCCAAGCCAAGACCTTATTTATAAAAACGAAAATATTCTTACCTACCAACTGCAACCGAATAATTATAAACCATACATTTTTGTAAATAATATTTTTGAGCCTTATTCTCTTTTTTCTGCCAAAACCAATGCCGTCAAATATTTTCAAAATCAAAAGGCTTATTCTTCTTTTTCTTATAGTGCCGGAACCGATGCGCAACAATATTTTGATGTTATTTTTTCCAAAAATCTATACAAAGGACTTAACCTGCAATTAGAATACAACGTCAATTATGCTGACGGCAATTTGGCTAATTCTCAAGTTATGAACCAATTTTTTAATTTTTCTTTAAACTATATTTCACCCAAAGGAATTTATAAGAATTCGGCTTCTTTTGTGCATTCCCGTGCTTATATTTTGGAAAATGGAGGAATACTTGCTGATAGCCTGTTTGTTAATAATGAGTATTCATCCATGGAGACCTACCCTACTTATTTGACAAGTGGGTGGTCAAAATGGAAAACCAATGAATTTTACTTTAACCAAGCATTAAGACTATTCTCACCAAAACTAAAAAAAAATTACGGTGCCTTGGTACATAATATAAGTTACGAAAAATATGCCCGTCTCTACACCGACGAAAACAAAATACAAACAGATAGCCTCGCTACCACTTTACAACGCAACTCTTTGTATTGGACAAATGTTGTAAAAGATTCGACTCTTTTTCCTATTCATTTGGGAATCAATTATGACAGAATAACTTTTGTGGATTCTTTACAAAACAAACATTTTGATGTTTTTTCGCCCGAATTGCATTTAGGTTTTAAAAATTATGTTGAATTGTCTTTTTTACGTTCTGTCTCCAACAATATTTATGACAAAGACTATAACCTTACATTTTCCGTTTGCCCTCCCTTTAACATAGGAGGCACAACATTTTACTTCAAAGCCAACTTGCAAAACAGACAAGCCGACTATATATATTCACATTACCAAACAGAAAATCTTATTTGGAACAATTCCATTAATAAGACAAAGACCCTCACTCTTTCTCTTGGCTTTTTGTTCAAAGATTATTTGGCTTTGGAGTTGAATTATTTTGATATAAAAAATCGTTATTGGTTTGATACGCTTTGTTTCTTACATTCGGGCAATACCTCTTTGTATCAAATCAATTTTAAAAACCATTTCACTCTGAATAACTTTGTTTTCAAAGGTATTTTGTCTTTGCAAAAAGTTTCAAATGAAGATGTTTTGCGAGTGCCTTTGCTTGCTTTAAAACAATCTGTTTATTATTCTTTCTTTTTGATGAAAGGCAAACTGCCCACACATTTTGGTATAGACATAAATTATTTTACTTCTTATTACGCCGATAAATACCATACACAAACAGGTATGTTTGTTCACCAACAAGACACAAAAATAGGCAACCACCTTTACGCTGATATATTTTTAAGCATAAAAGTACAACGATTTTCTATCTTTGCTTCACTTACACATCTGACCTCTTTTATAGACCGTAATTATTTTAATTCTCCTCTATATCCTCACAATTCTTTTGCTTTTAGATATGGACTTCGTTGGCAATTTTTAGACTAACACAGACACAGCCTGTTTTATGGTTGTTTTTTTATAGGTTAACATGGGTTATTTTGAGTTATGATAAGTTACAACTTTAGGCTGTTGTATAAAGGAAATAAAGATATTGGAAGTTTTACATTTCTTGTTATTCCCTCTCGGAGTTGCGTTATTTTATTGAAGCAATGAGTTGTTTGGTGTATGAGGTTTGTGGGGTGTTGTATATTTGCTCGGGGTAATTTTCTTCTATTATTTCCCCGCTTTTCAAAACAATGATTTTATCAGACATATACTTTACCACACTTAAATCGTGAGAAATAAAAATATAGGCGAGA
Source organism: uncultured Bacteroidaceae bacterium (assembly GCA_964542225.1). Taxonomy (GTDB): domain Bacteria; phylum Bacteroidota; class Bacteroidia; order Bacteroidales; family P3; genus Scybalousia_A. The sequence continues at coordinate 8,813 of CAZITO010000033.1, forward strand.
TTATAACTTTGTTTCAAATCATTAAGAAGATTTAGCACCTGGGCTTGCACACTTACGTCCAAAGCCGAAACACTTTCATCACATATTATTATTTCCGGGCTGACAGATAAGGCTCTTGCTATTCCCACCCTTTGCCTTTGACCTCCGGACAACTCATGAGGATAACGAAAATAAAAATCTTTTCCAAGTCCGACCTGTTCCAATAATTGAAGGGCTTTTTCCTTTCTTTCCTCATTGTTTGAATATATGTTATGTACTTGCATAGGTTCTTCAATATCTTTGCCTATGGTTTTGCGAGGATTTAAGGAAGAGTATGGGTCTTGAAATATTATTTGTATATGCTTTTTCAATTCATAGGCTTCTTTCTTTGATAGGTCGGCAATATTTTTACCCTTAAACTTTATTTCTCCCCTACTCTTTTCTATCAATCGGACTATTGCTCTGCCTATGGTTGTTTTGCCAGAGCCGGATTCTCCCACAAGTCCCAAAGTTTCTCCCCCATGCAATTGAAAAGAAATATTTTTCAAAGCAGGAAAAACTTTGTTTGCTTTGCCAAATATATTTTTGCCTATTATATAATCAACGTCAATATTTTTTACTTCAAGCAATGGAGGTTGTGAATAAATTTTGTTCCTACTCTTAAGACATTCCTCCTGAGTTACTATGCTTATCTGTGGTTGCTCGTTATCAAGAAAATCCTTAACGCTCAACAATCGTTTTGGTTTGTAGTCAAAAGGAGGACGAGATGCAATTAATCCTTTGGTATAGGGATGCTGCGGAGAGGAAAAGATTTCTTTTACCGAGGCTTGCTCCACAATACTACCTTGATACAAAACTGCCACATCATCAGCAATCTTACTTACCACTCCCAAATCATGAGTAATAAACAGTATGCTCATTTGATGCTTTTTTTGTAAATCTTTTAATAAGTTGAGTATTGTATCTTGCACACTTACATCCAAGGCAGTGGTTGGTTCATCTGCTATAAGCAATTGAGGTTCGCAACTAATAGCCATTGCAATCATTACTCTCTGTCTTTGTCCACCCGATAATTCAAAGGGGTATGATTTATAAGCACGCTCCACATCGGGCAGGAGTACTTCCTTAAATAAAGTCAATGTTTTTTGTTTGGCTTCCTTTTTGCTGATTTTGTTATGAATCAAAAGCATTTCCTCCACCTGTTTTCCACAGCGTTTCGTTGGATTTAGTGCGGTCATGGGCTCTTGAAATATCATAGATATTTTTTTACCTCTTATTTTTCTATAGTCTTTTTGAGCGGTTTGTGTAAGGTCGATTGGAAATAAAGTATTATCGTCTTGCTTGTCAAAAAAAATTATCTTGCCATTGGATATTTTGGCGTTTTTTTTGTCTAACAGATTCATTATTGACAAAGATGTAACACTTTTACCTGAGCCTGATTCTCCCACAATAGCCGTAATACCTGCTCTTTTGACGGAAAGACTTACTCCTTTTACAACTTCTTTCCATTGCTTTTCCTTTTGAAAAGAAACGCGAAGATTTTCTATAGACAATACTCTTTTTTCAAACTCCATAAAATAAACTGCAAAAACATAGTGCAAAGGTAGAATTTTTATTTTATACCATAGCATATAAGCAAGCAAAAAAATGTAGTAACTTCGCAAAGTATTTTTTAATTCATAAAAGTAAAAATAATTGTCTCAGAGTATGAAAAAAATAATTGTCTCAACATTGCTTTTGTTGTTTTGTTTTAGTGCTATGACACAACAAACTTTGATAGAAAAACGTAAAGGACGTAACAAATATATTAAACAACAAATGGAGTCCATGTCTCTGAAACAAATGGTGGGACAAATGATAATGATAGACTCATACGCCAAAGATGACAGCAATTATTACAAAAATATACTTTACCAAATAGACTCCAATTTTGTTGGAGGTGTTTGTTTTTTCAAAGGAACTCAAAAAGATTTACTTAAACTCAATAAACTTTATGATTCCCACGCTGAAATACCTCTTTTTGTCGCAATAGACGGAGAATGGGGCTTAAATATGAGATTGTCCGAAATAGAAACATTTCCTCTGAATATGACCTTGGGTGCCTTACCTAAAAACAAATATCATTTGGTTAAGGATATGGCTTGCGTTATTGCCAAAGAGTGTAAAAGTTTAGGTATAAATATAAATTTTGCGCCCGTTGTCGATATAAATATTAACCCGAATAATCCCGTTATTAATATGCGTTCTTTTGGGCAGGACAAGTATAAGGTCAGTATTTTGGCAAGAGAATATGTGAAAGGATTGCAAGAAAATGGTATTATGGCTGTTGTGAAACATTTTCCCGGACATGGAGACACTGAAACCGACTCTCACAAAGCCACTCCTATTATCAAACACGATAAATCTTTTATAGACTCTGTGGATGTTTATCCTTTTCGTTACAATATAAACAAAGGTGCCTGGGCAACAATGGTCGGACATTTGCAAGTACCTGCCTTGAGTAAGGACAGTTTAAAGGTCGCCACAATAAACAAAGATATAATAACAAGTTATTTGCAGGAAAATTTAGGTTTTGAAGGTTTGGTTTTTACAGATGCCATGAATATGAAAGGCTTGACCAATCTTTATGGCGAGGGAGAGGCTGAGGTTTTGGCTATTCTTGCCGGTGTTGATATTTTGCTTATGCCTGAAAATACCGATAAAGCCATAGAGGCTATCATCAACGCTATAGAAGAAAACAAAATACCACAGCAACTGATAGAACAAAAATGTAAAAAAATACTTTCTTGGAAATACGATATGGGATTGGTTGCTAATAGGGGTAATTTTTTTCCTATAGACTCCAATTTGTATGAGAAAACAAAGGAATTAAATGAACAAATAGCGGAAAATACCGTTACACTGCTTGACAGCAAAGGACAAATTAGTCGCAAAACCAATCTTTCTTTTAATAAAGACACCGTTTCGCTTGTGCTTTTGGGAAATGCCGATTTTGAGGCTTTGACTTCAAATTTGACCACAGATATACCTACAAAAATCTATAGAATACACTCCAAAATGAAGGGCAAAGAAGTGGATAGTATTATTTTTGCCATAGATTCGACAAAAACAATAATAACTGCTTTTGGAGGAACAAGATTTTCCAATTCAAAATCAAATTATGGAATACCCGATATAAGTATTGAAGTATTAAGCAAGATAGAAAAAAAATGCAAAGACAATATTCTTCTTATGTTTTGCAACCCATATACACTCAAATTAATAGATTCTTCTTTTAAATGCAAAGCCTTCGTTTTGGCATACGAAAACAACAACTATACTCAAAAAGCTGTTGCCAAATTTTTAGACGGTGAAATAAAAGCCCGAGGCTCTTTGCCCGTAAGCATCAAAAGAACTCATATCATAGAAAACGAACAAGAAGAACTTAGCGGCATTTCATCAGAAGAAAAGTTTTATATGGACAATAATATAAATTTGTCAACAATAAAAAAAATTGATTCCTTAGCACAAAAAGGCATAACAGAAAAAGCCTATCCGGGTTGCCAAGTACTGATAGCAAAAGAAGGAAAAATAATATATGATAAAAATTTTGGCTATCATACATACGACAAACAAAGAGAGGTTACCTCAAACACTATGTATGACATTGCTTCTTTAACAAAAATAGTGACTACAACCATAGCAATAATGCGTCTTTATGAAGAAGAGAAAATAAAACTCGATGCTCAAATATCCAACTACATACCTGAATTAAAAAAATCAGAGGTCGGAAAATTAACCATCAAAGAATTGCTTTCTCATTACACAACATTACCTGCCGTTTACCCTTTTGCACAAAAAAAACTTAAAGGGAAAAACATACACCAAGCCATTTTGAAAGAAATGAAACATGTTCCCTTGAAGCAAAAAAAATACACTTACTCCGACCTCAATTTCTTGTTGTTGCAATATGCCATAGAAAATATAACAAACGAAGGACTTGATGAATATGTACAAAGAGAATTTTATTCCAAAATGAATTTACAAAACACAACCTTTAATCCTTTGTTAAATGGTGTAAATCAAGAAAATATTGCACCAACAGAAAACGATACCACAACAAGAAAAGAACTTATTTGGGGACAAGTGCATGACCCTTTGGCTTATCTTAACAACGGAGTTTGTGGCAATGCAGGGCTATTTTCTACAGCAGAGGATTTATTCAAAATCTGTCAAATGCTATTGAATAAAGGAGAATTTGAAGGCATCCGATACTTAAATTCCGCGACTATGGATATTTTTAATCACAGATATTTTGCCGATGTGGGTATAAGACGAGCCTTAGGTTTTGACAAACCCCTAATAAAGGGTAAATCCTCACATTGTTCTCAATATGCTTCTCAAAGCAGTTTCGGACACAGTGGCTTTACAGGTACTTATATTTGGATAGAGCCAAAAAATAATACCATAATTATTTTTCTTTCCAATAGAGTTTATCCTTATTCTTCTCCAAACAAACTTTCAAAGATGAATATACGCACAGATATCAATGATTTGATTTACCAACTTTGATGCCTTCCGTTATAAGTATTTTATAAAAAATATCATAAATTTGCAAACTGAAAACAATAATAAAAGAGAGTATGTGGACATTGTATAAAAAAGAGATAAGCAGTTTCTTAACCTCATTGATAGGGTATATAACCATTGTTGTTTTTCTTTTAGTTAATGGTTTGTTTCTTTGGGTTATAAGTTCTTCTTCATGGAGTTTCAATATCTTTGACAGTACAATAGCTTCTTTGGACGGGTTATTTGCCTTGAGTCCTTGGCTGTTTTTGTTTTTGATTTCTGCTATTACAATGAAAATGTTTGCAGAAGAAAAGAAGAATGGAACAATAGAAATACTTCTTACCAAGCCCGTAAGCGATATTTCCATAATAATGGCAAAATTTTTGGCAGGTTTAACAATAGTTATTCTCTCTGTTTTGCCTACAATGATTTATATAATATGTGTCTATCAGTTAGGCTCGCCAGTTGGCAATATGGATATGGGAAGCACATTGGGGTCTTATATCGGACTTGTTTTCTTGGGCGGCGTGTTTGTCAGCATAGGTATTTTTGCATCTTCCATAACAGACAATCAAATAGTTTCTTTTATAACCTCGCTTATACTTTGTTTTGTTGTCTATATAGGATTTACTTTTATTTCTTGGATACCTTTTTTGTCTAAAGTGGATTTGGGAGTTCGCTCTTTGGGTATAGAATATCATTATGTTTCAATGAGTAGAGGAGTTATTTCCTTGAAAGATGTAATTTATTTTATCAGTGTAACCACGTTTTTTATTTTTCTAACGAGAGTTACTCTACCCGTTGCAAGCAAAATATCCGTTAAATTCAGTTATATCATTCAACTCTTAGTTTGTTTGGGAGTAATACTTGTACTGAATGTAGCGACTTATTTTTTCACAAGGGCAGAAATAGACCTTACAAAAGAAAAACGTTATTCTCTCACTCCTATAAGCAAAAAACTGTTAAACAACGACAAAGATGCTCTTTACAAAATAGAGGATGTTTTGACTATTCGTTGCTATTTGGGAAAAGATATTCCTGTACAATACAAGGAGTTGAGAAAATCTTTGATAGAAAAATTGGATGAATTTCGCTCTTATAATTCTACCATTCAATATGATTTTGTAGACCCAAATCTTTATGAAGGAGAGAAAAAAGTTGAGTTCTATCAAAAGTTATTTAAGCGAGGTTATCAACCATTGCTGATAGAAACCAACAGCGGAGCAAAATCAGAACAGCAATATATATTCCCTTACATAGAGGTTTCTTATAAGGGCAGAACTTCTTTTCACTCTATTATAGATATGGGATATGCTTTTTCAGATGCGGCAATGATACAAAACAGTATTCAGAACTTGGAATATATGCTTTACACGTCCATACAATCCGTACTTAGAGATATCAAACCTTCTGTTGCATTTCTTTATGGACAAAAAGAAATGCCTGTAGAAAGAATATGGGATATGATACAAACCTTGGATATGCGTTATATGGTTGACTCTGTTTCCATAGATGGTAAAATAGATGCTTTGATAGAACGAAAATATAATGAGGACAGTTCCATATCATTTCGCAAAAAATATGAGTGTATAGTCGTTGCCAAACCTCAAGTGCCTTTTACCGCTAAAGATATGTATATCTTAGACCAATATGTAATGCGAGGGGGTAAGATACTTTGGTTGATAGACCCACTGAGTGCAAGTATGGATTCTTTGCAATCTCAAGCCTCCACTATGGCTATAAGCGTAAGAACAGGAGCTGAGGATATGTTGTTTAGTTATGGAGCAAAATTGAATACCAATCTTATTATGGATTTACAATGTGTCAAAGTGCCTATTGTTACAGGTATGTATGGCAACGGAACTCCTCAAATGACCATGTACCCTTGGAATTTTTTTGCACAACTTTCCTCCAATTCCAACAGTGTTATTTCTCAAAGGATAAATTCTGTTAAAACAGAGTTTGCTTCCACTATAGACAGCGTAGAAACCAATAGTCGTGTAAAATACATTCCTTTGTTGCAAACCTCAGAAAATACTCGTTTGTTGAATGCTCCCGTCAACGTTTCTTTGCAGATGTTGAAACAAAAACAAGATTCTCGTCTGTTTAATCAAGGCAAACATACGGTAGCCATGCTTATGGAGGGAGAGTTTTCTTCAGTGTTCAGAAATCGTCTTCCGGAAGAGATGTTGGACAATTCCATGATAGCAAATCTAAATAGTTCGGACTCTACGGCTATGATAGTTGTTGCCGATGGAGATATGATAAAAAATGATTTCAAGCAAGGTAGAATAGTACCTTTGGGCTATGATATTTATACTCACCAAATGTTTGGTAACAAAGACTTTTTGCTTAATTGCATAGACTACCTTTGTGGCAACAAAGAATTAATACCTTTGAGAAACAGAGAAGTTGTTGTAAGACGTTTGGATATGGCAAAGATAGAAAAAACAAGAAATTCATGGGCTGTCTTTAACATTTTTGCTCCTTTGATTACTATTTCACTTTTGGGTGGAGTTCTATCTGTAGTAAGAAGAAAAAAATTTAGAAAATAAAAGAATAACAATATTTTTATGAATCTTAAAAAGACATTTAACAAAGTAAAACCAAAGAACAGAAAACAAAGAAATGTTTTTGGACTTGTTGTTTTTCTTGTGCTTGTGGGGATAGTCAGTATAGTGTGGATAAAAAACTCTAAGACCTCCACCATTGAACAAAATTATCACATAAAGAACGTTGATTCAGTAGTTAAAATAGTGATAGAGGATAAGTTGGGTAATAGTGTGGTATTGGAGAAAAAAAACGATTCTCTTTGGACTGTAAATAAGGATTATGAATGTAACCAAATAACGATGGATGGATTTTTGGAGACTTTGTCCAATATGCGAATCAAAGAGGCTGTACCCAATGCAGCAATAAACAATGTGGTTAAATCTTTAGCAACCAATGGCAAGACAACAAGTATTTATACCGAAGACTATTTGATAAATTTGGGCTTTATACGTTTGTTTAAGCGTACTCATTTGAGTGAAACTTATTTTGTTGGCAGTGAGACCCAAGACCGTTTGGGAACATATATGCTAAAAAAAGGAGAAAGACAACCAAACGTAATGTATTTACCTATTTTTAGAGGATATATTTCTGCTCGTTTTTCTGCCAATGCTGACGATTGGAAATCTCATAATGTTTTTCGCTACAAACAAAGTGAAATAAAACAACTTACAATAGATATTCCCAACCAAAAATCTCAATCTTTCTCTTTACGAAACAATGGTAAAGGATTTGATTTTTTAGATTATACGGGCAAACAAATAAATAATTTTGATACAGCGAGAGTGGTGGCATTGTTGTCTTCTTTTGTAAATATGAATTATGAGACCGTAGCCAAAAATATAAGCAAAGAAGAAAAAGACACTATTTTCAATCACACTCCTTTATATGTTATCAACATAGATAACCAGAAGGGCAAAAGAGAAACTATGACCATTTACTTAAAACCGGGAGAAGATGAAATAGAACTAAGCGACCCAAAACAAGGCTTTATTATATCCATGTCAGATATAAATCGTTGCTACGCTCTTACCTCAAAAACAAAAGACACTCTCATTATGCAATATTTTACTTTGGACAACGTACTTCAGCCTGCGAGTTATTTCGTAAGAAATAATTTTGATAGCAATAAATAAAAAAACTATATGAAGCATTGCCTGTTCTTTGTCGTAGCGATATTTGTATATTTGACAAACTTTGCTCAATATACGGAAAAAGTAAATCCCTTTGTAGGTACTGACGCACACGGGCATACTTATCCCGGAGCCGTTGCACCTTTTGGCATGGTACAATTATCTCCTGATACTCGCCTTGAAGGTTGGGACGGGTGTTCCGGGTATCATTATTCGGATAGTTTGATTTATGGCTTTTCTCATACTCATCTTAGCGGTACAGGATGCGAAGATTTGTGCGATATACTTTTTATTCCTACCGCAAAAGACAAGAATACAAAAGATTTTCGCTCTGTTTTTTCACATCAAAAGGAAAATGCTTTTGCCGGTTATTATTCTGTAGAATTGCAAAATGGAATTACTTGTGAATTTACAGCCACACAAAGACTTGGTTATCACAAATACAATTACCCTCGTGAGTCAAATAATTTTGCCATTGTGATAGATATGCTTCATAGAGACAAGACATTGGAATGGAATGTGGAAATAATTGATAAATATACTGTTATAGGTTATCGCAATTCTAAATCTTGGGCACAAGAACAAAAGATATATTTTGCAGCAAAATTCAACTCACCTATTACAGAACACAATCTTAATAAAGAAACAGGCAAATTATATTTAAATTTTTCTGCTTCTGATTTGGAAGCAAAAGTTTCTCTCTCTTCCGTTGATTATATAGGAGCATTAAAAAATCTTAATTCCGAAGAGTATGATTTTAATGAGGCTTTCAAAGAAAATCAACGTCTTTGGAACTCTGCTTTGAGTGTTATAGAAATAGAAGGCGGTACTCCACAGCAACAAAGGACGTTTTACACTTCTTTGTATCATTGTATGATTTCACCAACTTTATATTCCGATATAGACGGCAGATATAGAGGAATGTATCGAGAAAAAATAGAGGGAGACCGCGAGGCAAATAATATTTTTGTTGCGAAAGACTATAATAGATATACAACTTTTTCACTTTGGGATACCTATCGTACGCTTAACCCTCTTATGACCATAATCAATCCGAAGATTTGTAGAGATTTTGCCAAAACTTTCAAGGATATGTATTTGCAAATGGGTGAGTTGCCTATGTGGGAGTTGCATTCTTGGGAAACTCATTGTATGATAGGTGCACATGGTGTAAGCGTCCTTGCAGAGTGGATTATGAAAGATATAATACCTGCCGATGAAGTTTTTCTTCAATCTATGATAGCAACAGTCAATAAGGACGAGCGTGGTTTGAAATTTTTCAATGAAAATGCTTACATATCTTCCGAACAAGAACATGAAAGCGTATCAAAAACTGTAGAATATGCTTATAATATGTATTGTATTGCTCTTGTGGCTCAAAAGATGGGCAAGCAAGATATTTACAACGAATACATAAGAAAGGCTCAGTATTATAAAAATCTTTTCAACCCTCGTAATACTTTCATACAACCAAAAGAAAACGGAAGATTTTTGCCAAATTTTGACCCTAAACAAGTTGACATTAACTACACCGAAGGCAACGGATGGCACTATACTTTTTATGCTCCTCAAGATGTAAACACTTTGATAGATATGATGGGAGGAGATAAAGATTTTGCAAAAAAACTTGACCAATGTTTTTCTTCAAAAGAAAAAACAACAGGCAGAAATCAAGCAGATGTAACCGGTTTAATAGGGCAGTATGCTCATGGCAATGAACCCTCACAACACACAGCCTATTTATACAACTATGTTGGACAAGCATACAAGACACAAAAACTTGTACGTCAAATATTGACAACACTCTATTCTGATAAGCCCGATGGTGTGTGCGGTAATGATGACTGTGGTCAAATGGCTGCTTGGTATGTTATGAGTGCTTTAGGCGTTTATCCTGTCAATCCTGTTGCGTCAGAGTATGTTATAGGTTCTCCATTGTTTGATAAGGCAACCGTACATTTGCCAAATGGCAAAAAATTTGTAATAAACAGCAAACAAGGTAAAAATACTTTTTATGTTAAAAGGTTGAAACTAAACAATAAAGAATACAATAAAACGTATATCTCTCACCAAGATATAATACAAGGAGGAGAACTTTATTTTGAAATGACCGACAAACCAAACAAAACTTTCGGCAAAGCAAAAGAATCTCGTCCTTATCAAGCAATAAAAGAAAAAATACAAATTTTACCTTATTTAGACTACAAAGGAAGCGGAACATTTACCGATAAATTACAAATTTCCTTCAATCATATTTCCGACAACGGCAAAGAGATAATAGACAAAAAACAAACCATCACTTCTAATCTTAACATAGAGCAAGTTTTTGAAAAATATGATACAAAAAATGATATTGTTTTTAAAGCCGAAATTTTGCAAAGACCAAAGAACAGACGTATTCAATTACTTACTACTTATTCCTCACAATACACCGGAGGGGGCAATGAGGCATTGATAGACCTCAGACAAGGGGGAGAAAATTGGAAACTTGGTGCTTTTCAAGGATATCAGGGAGAAAATGTTGAGGTAATAATAGATTTAGGTAATAAACAGGAGGTGAAGCAAATCGGAGGCAATTTTGCACAAGATACAAGGTCATGGATTTTTATGCCTGTTAAGGTGGAATATTACGTTTCCGATGACGGCAAAGACTTCACTCTTTTTGAAACAATAAATAATCCCATAGACGAAAAAGATGAAACCATACTTACTCACACCTTCTTTACCTCCAAGCCTGTAAATACCAAATACATAAAAATGAAAGCCTATAATAGAATGACCAATCCCTCATGGCACCTTTCATCCGGTGAAAAATCTTGGTTATTTATAGATGAAATTATCATTAAATAGACTACACTTATTAGTATGTTTAACAGCATTAGGTACGTATATATGTTTTTTTAACTTTCCTTTGAACTCAAACGCACGGCAATAACTTCTTCTGAGAGGTTTCTATAAGCACGTTTGAGAGCGGAGAGTTTGCCTGAGAGTTGGTTCATACTACCGTTTACGAGGTCGGTTTGTTTGTATTGTTCTACGAGGGTGTTGTTTTGGTCGAGGAGTATTTTTTTGAGTGCTTTGATAGAGTTTTCGGTAACTGCCATATTTTTGTTATACTCTTGTTCGGAGATAGCGCAGTTATTGAGTTGTTGAGTATATTCTTGTTGTTGTTCGGAAAGTTCTTTTATTTTGTTTTTGATGTTGACGATTTTTTGAATACTTTTATCGATTTCGTTATTTATTTGTACGTCTTTTATTTTTATAAGTTGTAATAAGTTACCATGAGCGTTATTATTAGTGGCGTTGCCTTATTATAGTTTATTGTGAGTTATTAGGAATCGTGGTATACAAAAAAAGAGGTCAGTAATATACTACAGACCTCTTTAATTCAATTGGCGGC
>CAZITO010000034.1:0-20211 GCA_964542225.1 uncultured Bacteroidaceae bacterium
TCTGTCCGTTGAAGGTGAATGTCTCACCATAGCACAATGTCTCGGTAATGCTTGCTGTGTCTTGTGACAAAGGCGCCGCAATAACATTAAATTCTCTCCAAACATCTGCATTTCTGTAAGCTGACAATTGACTACATGAAACAATGCAAATTATATTATTTTGTGGAACATCTCTAAAACTTTTATCACCAGTTGTATCTGGAAGATTCATTTTACAAATAATTGTATCCAAACTTCTACAATCTACAAATGCATAATTTCCTATAACTGCGACACTACTACCCATTGTAATACTTGTTAAACCGGTACAACCCTCAAAAGCGTTATTTCCTATGGTCGTTACCGAATTTGATATTGTAACACTTGTTAAACCGTCACTAAGAGCAAAAGCGTGATTTCCTATGGTCGTTACCGAATCTGGTATTGTAATACTTGCTTAACCTCTACAATAAGCAAAAGTCCAATCTTCTATGGTCGTTACCGAATTTGGTATTGTAATACTTGCTAAACTGGGACAATTATAAAAAGCATAACCTCCTATGGTCGTTACCGAATTTGGTATTGTAACACTTGCTAAACTGTAACAATTACTAAAAGCTGAACCTTCTATGGTCGTTACCGAATTTGGTATTGTAACACTTGTTAAATTGTCAATATTAGAAAAAGCATGATTTCCTATAGTCGTTACCGAATAAGTATTTCCATTATAAGTAACAGAATCGGGAATTTGTAATACACCGTATAGATTTCCATTAAACATAACACTTACAGTGCTATCTCCAGAAAGTACTTTATACTTTAACGTCTTATTTTGATATGTATATGTAAAATCTGTTGCCTGCGCAACAACAATAGTACTCATAAACAGAAGTACCAATAAAAATAGTTTTTTCATTTCCTCATTTATTTAATGTTGGTTCTTATTTTTTTTCATTGCTTTCCCTTTCTTGTTTGCCAAATCTCACATCAAGAAAGTTATTGCCCCGCTTTTAAAAGTAACAGGTTTTGTCTTTTCGTTCACACTCTATTACCGGTTGCAAAGATATTACTTTTATAACTACTAACACCAATTTGACGAAAAAAAGTGCCACTTTTAAGGATAAAAGTGGCACTTTTTATGCTATACTCCGAAGTTTCAACAACAATAATGAGATTTTTTAGTTATGGTGAGTTTTTATGAGTTACGATAAGTTATAATGAGACGAAATCTTCACTTTTATAATACGTCCAAGACTTTAAAATGACAAACTCGGCTTTGCACTTTTAACACCCTGTGGATACAGGTTATGCCTGTTATTCGGTTTTGAAAGTTATGTTGTCTGTCCTCGGGTGGAGAAATTCAAACTCTAAGGTGCGGGCAAGTCCTTCTTTTAAAGTGTATGGTGGTTTGAAAGAGGTTTGCTGTACTTTGCTTGCATCAAATTTTGTTGTGGCACAGAATTTCTTTACTCTTACACTGCTTATTGTGAGTTTTCTGCCCGTAAGTTTTGCCAATAAGTCAAAGCAATAACCACCCAACATTCCCATCCAAAAAGGAAAATGTATTTGCGGAATGTGTTTGTTAAGAACTTTTTCTACATGAAGCACCAAATCGTTCATATTGCAATCGGGCTTATCAATATAATTAAAGACGTTATAACCAGAGGCAACGTTGTCAATCATATATTTAACAAAGGCAACAATATTGCCAACGTATGCCATTGACTTCTCGTTCTTTCCACTGCCAACCATAAGAAACCTGCCACCTGAAATCTGTTTCAAAAGATTATAAACATTACCTCTGTTTCTTTCGCCAAAGATTACAGTCGGGCGAATAATGTTGATATTCCAATCGTTATGCGTTTTGTACCACTCTTGCACTACCTGCTCGGCTTGCCACTTGCTTTTGCCATAATGATTAAAAGGGTCGGGCGTAAATTCTTCGTTTGGATTGTTCTTATTCAAACCATAAACCGCAACAGACGAAAAGAAAACTAAACGCTTAACGTTATTCTTTTCCATAGCGTTGAGACAAACCCTCATTCCATTAACATTAGTATCATAATAAAGGCTGACAGGTCTTACATCGTCCCTATGCTGTGCAGCCAAAAGTACAACCAAATCACAACCTTCCAACTCTTTATCCATCTGCTCCTGCTCTCTTACATCACCAATAACAGTAATTTGCGGAAAAAAATGGCTCTGCCTTAAATCCACGTTCTTTAACTGATATTTCTCTTTGTCTTCACTCAAAAGACCCAATAAGCGAGTCCCCACAAAACCACTCGCCCCTATCAAAACAATTCTCATAATATATTTAAATTTATTGATTACAAAAAAAACACTGCCCTTGACTGAAAAAAGGCAATGTATGATTTAAAAATATTGATAATCTACTAAAGTAAAAATATTGTTATCTGCTAAACTTATTTAATAAGAAATTGCATGTAGTTTTCTTTGTTTATCATTTCAAATTTGCTGTTAGGATAAGCTGTTATAAATGATTTAGGTGGTTTTGCATTTTGTTTGTTCCACTTAAATTCGTATGCTGTAAGTACGCCGTCCTCTTCTTCCAAATAATCAATCTCTTTCTGCTCTTTGGTACGCCAGAAAAAACATTGTGCATAGGAACCATTGTAAGCATTGCGTTTGCGTCTATCACTCACCAACATATTCTCCCACAATGCTCCAACATCACCCCTAAGTTCCAACGGCGCAAAATTAGAAATCAAGGCATTGCGAATACCATTATCATAAAAATATATCTTTTTACCTTTCTTTATTTCACTACGTTGGTTACGACTATAAGACGGAAGACGGAAAACAACAAAACATTTTTCTAATAAATCAATATAATTCTCAACAGTCTCTTTATCAATTCCCAAAGTTTTAGAAAGTTCATTATAATTAACCTCACTACTTACCTGCAAAGCCAATAATCTGACCAAACGCTGCAAAACATCAGGCTTCTTTATACCTTTGTATTCTAACAAATCACGGTATAAGTAATTGTTTGCCAAATTCACTAACAGGCGTTTTGCGTCTTTTGGATGAGTAATAATCTCAGGATAAAAACCATAAATAAGACGTTGCTCCAAAAGACGCTTTTCTTCTCTTGCTGAAGAATTCATAACCAACTCTTGCATAGATATAGGAAACAATTGGTACTCAAATAATCTTCCTGTTGCCGGTTCGTTAATTCTGTTTGACAATTCCAACGAAGATGAGCCCGTAACCAAAATTTGTGTGGAAAGTTTCATATCGGCAAACATCTTTAATGTCAAGCCTATATCCTTAACCTTTTGTGCTTCATCTATAACAACAAAAGAATAGCCCTCAACTAATTGTCTTAATTCTGTTGAAGTTTTATCTGTAAGCAAAAGTCTGTCGTCATAATTATCGCAATTGAAAGCAAAAACATTATTCTTATCCTGCATAATGCTTTCAAATAAAGTTGTCTTTCCAACTTGTCTTGCTCCAAGAACAACAATAACTTTGTTTTTATTAAAATCTGCTTCAATATTTTTCTCAATAATTCTCCTAATCATCGCATCTTAATTTGAATTGCAAAGATACGATTATTTTAGATTACAACCGAAAAAAGTATAAACTATTTTCGGTTTAATAAGAAAATTGTTTTAATATTCATTCTCTTTGTCTTCACTCAAAAGACCCAATAAGCGAGTCCCCACAAAACCACTCGCCCCTATCAAAACAATTCTCATAATTGATTAAAAACTTTTTGTTTCATTTATATCTCATTATACAATTTATCATAACCGCTTGTCATAACCTCTAAGGTAAATTTCTCTTCGTAAGTCTTGCGTGCATTTGCGGAAAAAGCAAGATATTTCTCTTCATAAGCTAAAATATTGTTTATTGCCTTTTGAAAGTTTTCTTCTTTGTTATCCACCGCAAAGCCGTTATTACCGTCCAATATTTCCGTTACGCCACCAACCTTGGATGAAACAACAGGTTTACCGAAAGACAAAGCCTCTATTATACTCATAGGCAAGCCTTCGTAATTAGAGCAAAGAATAAACAAATCGCTTGCACTGAGAAGTTGGTAGCCCATAGGTATTTGGCCTAGCAAAAGAACATTATCCGTTTTCAAGTGGTCGTTAGAATTGCCTACCCAAACAAAAGCATAGTCCTGCATACGTTTGGCAATTTCTAAAAAGAGATTGATTTTTTTGGGGCATCGTCTCTTGCAATAGAAATAATAACCTTTTTATACTTATCTTTCAGGGCAAAAAGTTGTTGCAAAATTTCTGCGTTATGTTTACTCGGAAAATCCTTTGAAGCATCCTTTACTCCATTATAAACGTATGTTACATTTTTTGTGATACCTTCTTGTTTGAGGTTTATCTCATCATATTTGCTCACACCAACAACAAAACGACAAGCATTTTTCAACATTCTTTCCACAAAAAGCAGTTTCCTGTTGGCTATACGCATAGAATCAAAGCCATGAACAGTATAAATAGTTTTCTTTGTTGGAAAAACCAAACGACCGAACATACCCATCTTTGAAGAATGCAGATGGATGATGTCCGGTCGTAATTTATTTCGCCAATAAATAAGTTTCAGAATTACAATAATATCTTTTACTCCGATATTCTTTTGCAATTCTTTAATGACCAACACATGAACTCTTTGGTCTAACGCTTTCCAAGCCTCACAAGAAGAAGAGGTTAGCACATAAACCTCATTGTTTTCACATTGAAAATTTGCTAAATTAACTACTACAGATTGCGCGCCGCCTACAGAAGATAAAGTGATGGCGTGCAGAATTTTTTTGCCTTTGACTTGCATAATATTTATTGTTTTTATGCAAGAGAAGGCAAAGAAATATTAAGGAATAAGTTCTGAAATTATCTTATCATATTTTTTCAGAACAATATTCACGTCAAAGCATTGAACGGCTTTGCGATAAGAATTTTCTGCCATCTCTTGCTTTTCTTTCTGAGGCAACTCTATGAAGCGTATCATTGCCTCAGCAAGAGATTGTTTATCTTTCGGAATGACTATATATCCGTTTATACCTTGCTCTACTGTCTCTTTACAACCAGCAATATTCGTTGTTATCACAGGTCTTGCCATAGCACAGGCCTCCATAAGCGAACGATTTAGCCCTTCGTGGTAAGACGAAACAACAACAATAACTCCATCCCGCTTTAAATAAGAAGGCACATCGTTGGTAACCCCAAGGTATTTTATCTTATTTGCTTTTACATCTTGTTCTACTACACTCTTTGGCACTCCCATAGGCGAGGTTTCGTCCAATGGTCCCAAGAGTTCTATATCTACATTCGGGTACTGTTTTTTTACTATCTCGGCAGCGTCAACATATTCCTGATAGCCTTTGTCGTAAAGCACACGGGCTACCATAAGAAAACGCGTTTCATTAAACTCATTCTTTGCATAAGGATAATGAGAAAGATTTACTCCTTCCCCCCTATACAAAATCATATTCTTTCTTAGTACAAAGCCTCTTTCTATCAAAAGGTTATAATTGTCCATATTCAAAGTAATCACTCTGTCT
Organism: uncultured Bacteroidaceae bacterium; assembly: GCA_964542225.1. GTDB lineage: Bacteria > Bacteroidota > Bacteroidia > Bacteroidales > P3 > Scybalousia_A. Next base: position 5,525 of record CAZITO010000034.1, read on the forward strand.
GCCACTCTTAAACCAATCTTATAAAGCAAACGACCTATCTTTTTGCTCAAACCATTGCCCGTAAATATATACCCCAAACCTGCCACCATATCTACTCTTTTTATTCTCACAAGTTTTGCTGCCAAAGAGCCATAAATATTTGGCTTGATAGTATAATTAAAGACAATATCAGGCTTTTCTTTCTTATAAATCTTATATAACCGACAGAAATAAGAAAAATCTTTTAAAGGATTGTTGCTTGAAGGAAACATATTCACCTCATACACTTTGCACCTTTGAGGAATCTTGCTTATCAGGTCTTCCTCCCTCGTGCAAGCAGGGTATATCAAAACAACTTGATGCCCATCAGCCACAAAATGGTCAATAACATCAATACGAAAATTGATAAGAGCCCTCAGACCATTATCATTAAGAATTATTTTCATAAAAAACTTTTAAATAGAAAAACAAAAAAACAGGTATATATTACTTTTTTGCTATGGTTATGTATTTTTTGCAAATAATTTTGTTGAAATAATCAGAATACAATGATTGCCATAGTCGGATACAATTGCTTGATTTGTCTTTGTACTGCTCTTTAAAAGCTTTTGAATCATATTCAGCAAAGAGATTTTCTATCGCTTCATAGGTATCTTCTATCGCGTAACCTGTATTATATTTCTCAACATTGCTCCCTACCAGTGTATTTTTGGAAGTAATTATAGGCTTACCCAAACATAAAGATTCATAATATTTGTTTGGTGATGCGTATTTGTGTAAAGGATTTAATCGATAGTATAATGCAACAATAAAATCGCTATTACTCATTATATCCAAGGCTTTATTATAAGAAACCTGACCATAATAATGAATACGTTCGCACTTTTTTTGATACTCCATAACCTTTCCCTCCATATTGCTCCCAACTCCCGCTATATCTAAAAAAACATAATCATGCAAAGCAACGAATTTTAACAAGTTTTCTATACCTCTAATTTCTTTTTCAAAGACTCCAACATAAGATAGTCGTATTCTTCTATCGGATATTTCAGAAGAGGTAAGATTATTTGGGTTTTTAAATTGGATATCAGGGACGTTTTCTATAACTAATAAATTTTTTATATCATCAAAAGAATTAAAACCTATTTGCTCCAAACGTTTTTGATTAGGAAGAATTAATATATCCGCAAATTGGACCAACTTATGCTCTATTTGGGGGTTTATACTATCATAAACATCAAATATTATTTTTTTATGAAAAAGTTTTAAAGGTAGAACCAATAAAAAAATATCTAAGTTGCAAGCATGAATAATCTTTATGGACTTAAAATTTGATAGAATTAACCTGTAGACAAAAAAAATCCACCCTATATAATTAAGAAACAGACGTTTTTTATCTGAATATGGCGACAACTTTTTATATTGCAACTCGTTTTCAAAAACGTTTTTACAATTATTCATTCTGTCCCAAGTAATCGCTTTATATGGAGTGGAGGTTTTTAAACATGCATTGATGTACTTATGTAATCTTATATCGTACTCAATGGTAGATTTACGCACATAACAAATCATAGTCTTCTTTTATTTTAGTTTTTCCACAATTCTTTTGCAGGCTTTACCATCTCCATAAGGGTTGATAGCACGACTCATAAGGAGGTATTCCTTTTCGTTGTCAAGAAGTAAAGAAACATTTCTTGTTATCTCGTTGTAATCAGTGCCGACAAGTTTGACGGTGCCGGCTTGAAGTGCTTCGGGTCTTTCGGTAGTGTTACGCATAACCAAAACAGGCTTACCTAACCCTGGTGCCTCTTCTTGTATGCCACCGCTATCTGTTAAAACAATGGTTGATTTTTCCATAAGATAAACAAACTCCAAATATTGCAATGGTTCTATAAAGAACATATTTTCCAAGTTGGTTAAATCCTCGCCAAAAACCTCGTGTATAGGTTTCCTTACATTGGGATTTAAATGCATAGGATAAACAAAATCAACGTATTTATACTTTTTTTTCAAATCTTTAATAGCTGTGCAGATGTTTATAAAACCTTCGCCAAAGTTCTCCCTACGGTGCCCTGTGATAAGCACAAGTTTTTTGCCGTTTATTGACCTATCTACATCGTAGCCGGCTTGTTTTAAAACTTCTTTTTGCTTATTGGCAAGTTCTTTGTCGTTTTTCAGTTTATTTATAACCAAATGCAAAGCGTCAATAACCGTATTGCCCGTTACGGTTATGCTTTCTTCTTTGACGTTTTCTTTCAAAAGGTTTTCTTTGCTCAAAGGTGTGGGAGCAAAATTATAGGTTGCAATTCTGCCTGTAATCTGACGGTTCATCTCCTCAGGCCATGGAGAATAAATATCATGCGTTCGCAAGCCCGCCTCAACGTGTCCGACAGGTATTTGCTGATAGAAACTTGCTAAAGCCGTAGCGGTGGAAGTGGTGGTATCGCCATGTACAAGGACTATATTTGGCTTAACCACTTTCAACACGTCTCGCATACCGAGAAGAACCTTTGAAGTAACATCATAAAGGTCTTGTCCTTGCTGCATAATGTTCAAATCATAATCGGGCTTAACCTCAAAGATATTTAACACTTGGTCAAGCATTTCACGGTGCTGTCCTGTAACACAGACAACAGTTTTAAAGCCCGCAGGATGTTTCTCAAACTCCTTAACAAGCGGACACATCTTTATAGCCTCCGGCCTCGTGCCGAAAACTAATAATATGGTTTTCATAAAAAAAGAATATTAGATTGCCTAATTTAAAAATAAAGTACTTTAATAAGCATTGATTTTACCCCTATATGGGGAATTTTGCCAGTTATAATTAGACCTATAATAATAAGACGGTTTTTCCCTAAATGTATATTGTAAATAAGAACTGTATGGCACATATTTATCTATTCTTATATTATTCACCAAAACAAATAAAGGAATTACAAAAATTAAAGCCCTTACTGTACTTTTCTTTAGTGAAAAACAAGTTCTTAATAGATATACAATAGAGACAAAATATGCAATAGCAATGTATAGTTTTAATCTAAATAATATGGGAATTAAAACTCCTATTACAGAAAAAACGAAATAAACCACTGTTAAAAAAATCATAAAATAACCATATTTATATTTTGATTCTATGACCTCTTTATTTAATACAATCAAAAACATTATTAAAGAATGAAAACCTAAATTAATTATTAGTTTTATAGGTGTTACTCCTATATCGTCATATAACTCCATACGAGACTCAAAAACTTCACTTAATGCTATTATTTGAAAAAAAACATTTCTAAACAAAGTAACACCAAACAAGAATATTACAAATGAAATAATCATAACATTTATTAAAATTCTTTTTGAATATCTTCTATATAAGAAATATACAGGAATTAAAGCCAACACAGAAAGATGAAAATAAGAAGCAATAAGACATAGTATTATATATGGAATTATTTTTCTTTCATATAAAAATCTTATAGCAAATAGATATATTAAAACAGCACAGAAATTTCTTGCTGGATGGTCCATCCACATCGTTAACATATAAAATACAAAAACAAAATTCAAGCAAATTACATCATTATCTGTATATTTTTTATAAAAATAAAGAAATATATAATATCCTACTAATTTTAGTAAAATTGAAAATTGCCAAAAACTGAATCCCAAACAGCCCAAAATATATCCTAAATAAAAATAACCTTTCTCTTTATCCCAATTTTGCAAATAATCAAAATCTCCGAATGCTAACTCATATCCTCGCCAATCACTTCCTATCATATATCCGAAGCAAATGAAACAAGGAATTATAATGTACTGTACTGTTTTATTGAAGTAGTAATTTTTAGTAAAAGAACCAACAACTAATAGTAAATAAAAAAGTATATAGATTGTCATTTTATAAAATTTTAATACAATAAGGTACTACGAAGTCTATTTTTTAGAGTTAAAAGGTAAGTAAAATATAAGATTGACAAAAAAATTATGATTTCATAATTGAATGAAATTGTTCTATGAGTAATTTTTTTCTTGCTTCAATAAATTTATTAAAATCATTTAATTCCAAACTTACATTATTAGGGATAAGATGATTTGCTAAAAATGTTGCTCCATCAATATTTTTACTTTTTGTCTCTTTATCCACCCAATCTTTTAAAGAAGTATTAGATTTAGACATATTTTCGTTTGCATTAAGTAATTCTAAATTTAAAATTGAATTGTACAATTTCCAATCATGAATCTCTTTATTAAAAGAGTCAATAGGGTGGAGATGGTCAAGATGTAATTTGTTATTGTTACAATCACAATGAGGATACAACAATGCTAATATAGAAAAGGCAAATTTATTATCTTTTTGTGTATATAAAATTTCTTCATAATTTTCGTCAGATAAGAAACCTTGATTCAATTCTTTACTCAAAGCACTCGCTGGAAAAGACAATATATTATCATCTATTTTTTTATTGGCAAAATCTGTTGTAAAAGCCTTGCGTGATATACTTAATTTACCATCTGAACTCCCAGTAAATGTCCTTAAAACTATAGTTTTTAGAAACCACTGTTTTATAATATGTAAGTCTTGTTTATAGTCTTTTTTTTCTAAAATTTGTTCAAATACGTTACGATGATAAATATAATAAAGTATTGGTAAAGTAGCGTTGTACGACGTTAATGTCCAATTATCAAATCCAAAACCTCTAAGCATATCAAACAGATTCAAAATAGCATTACGTATAGATTCCCACTTTTTTTCAATCATGGAAACAAATTCATTATCAAAACTTTTAATTCTAAATCTAACATCATTATGAAATAAATATAACATTGATTTTAGGACAAAATCATGATTTATAGAAAATCCCTTTGACTTAATACTATCTACAAGATTTGCTATTTCTGTTTTAGCATCTTTATTCTTCCAATTAGCAATCATTAACGATAATAATATATCAGAAAAACTCAACGAGGTCCCTCCTGAATTAATTCTTACAAATATATTAACAGCAATATCTTCACTGCTATCTTCTTCATAATAATTTATAAGTAAATCAGTGAAAATAATGCGTTCTAATTTTCTCAATATCTTCTTTTCATTTTTTCCTAATTTATTTTCTTCGGAAAATTCATCTAAATCATAATCTGTGTTTTTGTGTAATGATATAATATACCCGACTTTAAACCATCTATCCTCAAAATTATCTTGGAAAATAGGTTTTTCTTGGCATTCCTTGTTATCTATAAATTTAAATTTGTAAGTTAAATCGTCTTCGTCTTCTGGGAATGTTCTACTTATGTTAAGATATAAATATCGTTTAGGAAAACTTTTTTCAGAATATTCCCAAGAACATCTATACTGGTGATAAGCATAATATCCAAATAAACCTATATAAAGAGCCGTTAATCTCTGTTGCCCATCTAAAATAGCATAAAAATCTTTGTTACCATTAGTATCAAAAAATGTATTGTGTGTCTGATGATATTCAACATAATTTTCTAAGAATTTATAGAATCTATATTTTGATTTTCCTTCGTCTTTAACTTTCCAAAAAAGCATAGAACCTATAGGGTATCCTTGCATTAAAGAATCAAATAAACGTTCTACTTGATAAGATTTCCATACAAACTCTCTTTGAAAAGCAGGTATAAGATATTCATTCCTGCAAATGTGTTCCATGGCATTTCCTATCGTTATAGGAGATTGAAAACCTGACATGATACTAAATATTTTTATGTTGTTATTTTTTATTGTTATAATAATTTACAAAGTTTTTAAACGATAGTAAACTTTTCCCAATATGCATTTTATTGTCATGCACTTATTACTAAAAGTGTCTGATAGTTTCCATGCAGAAATAATGACTTTTCTCGCCATTTTATTTGAGAGATTTCCATGTATATACAAACTGTAAAGAGACAAACGCAGATATCGTTTAGTATATTTACACGGGTCTTTTTTATACATGTCTTTTCTTATTACAAATCCAATTCTTGCGGTATTTTGTCTTGATAACATACTTGCAATACCTCCTTTGTGAATTCTATATACAGCAAATATTTCAGATATAAAATAACCTTTGCCTCGTTTTAGTAATTCATATATTAAAACCACATCTCTTGGATATTTATATTTCTGACTATATTTTTCTGGATAACACGATTTTTTATAACATATTGTTAATGTCCAAGAGTATGCATAATTATTGTAATTATCTAATGTGTAAGTAAAACCTTTTTGCCCTTTATTCTTGAACAAGAATTCTTTAATTATATCATTTTTATATAGTTGTTTTAGACCTCCACTACACATAGAATAATCCTTATTATTGTCTAAGAAGTCGGTTTGCATTTGGAGTTTTTGAGGGTGTATCCAATAGTCGTCTCCTTCGCATAAGGCTTCGTAGGTACAACCCTGTCTGAAGGGAGCAAGATATTCAAATTTCTTTGCACTCTGACCTTTGGAATAGAGGTTTTCTTTTAAAAAGAATATGGCAAAATAACAATTTAAATTGGTTCTGTGTTGAGCGTAAAGAATGGTTGCGTAATCGGTTTGTTGTTCGTAATAAGTGTCTTTATCTTCAAGATTGAAATTCTCATTGAAATACTTTCTTATAACCTTTTGCTCACCGTCAGTGGAGGCATCATCAACAATGCAACAAACAAAAGGGTAAGTGGTTTGTTGTATAACAAAACCGTTCATTGTATCGGTAATGTATGCAGATTGATTGTAAGTAAAACTTCTGACACATACCTTAAATTTAGGGTAATTCATATCTGATATTATTATTTGCGTCTAAGCACCTTTTCTGTGATTATGGCTTTGATTTCAAAGTATTCGGGTAATTTTGTTACTTCACAAACAAGGATACAAACTATTATTCCTACGACTATTTGTATTGGGAGTATTATCCAATAAGATATAGGCAGAAATTTGAAGAAATATACCGCTACGGCTATCAATAAAGCCACTGCATAATCGGGAGCAACGTCTTTGAGTTGTTTGAAAGAAGAGTAATTTAAGCGTTTGCCCGTATAGTATGAGTTAAGAAAGAATGAAAGAATACCCGTAATGATAGAGGCTATCAACATCCAGTATATATTTACGAAAATCCCCATACAGATAGGGAAAACAGCAAAAACTTTCTTTATTATTTCAAGAGCAAGAAAAATATCACTACGCCCCTGTACTTGCAACATATTAAGGTTAATGGAATGTAAAGGGAAAAGCGACATATTCAAGCAAATCAAAGGCAGATAAGTAGCAGCCAAATGCCACTTTGGACCAATAAGACAATAAATCAACGGTTCGGCAACGGCTCCCAAAGAAATCATACATACGCAGGTAACAAGCATAGTGGTTTTGATAATACGTCTATAAGCAGCAACAAGCCTTTCTTTATCGTCCTGTATCTCACTCATAACAGGGTAAGTAACTCTTTGAACTATGCTTGTAAGGTTGGCAGAGAAAATGCTTGCATATTCATGGCTTCGGGTATATTGTCCAAGTGTTGAAGCGTTGTAAAACTTACCAATAACCACTTGATAAAGTTGTGTCCATATATTATTAAGCAGTCCGCTGAGCATCATCTTCCAGCCAAAGCCCCACATATAATGGAAACTGACTTTGGAAAAACTGAAATTAGGCCACCAACGGTTGAATATCCATAAGCAAAAAGTGTATAATAATGTCTGAGACAGTTTCTGCCCGACCAATGCCCATACACCAAAGCCTGTGAAAGCCATCACTATTCCTATACAACCGCTGATAAGGGCTGCAATGACGGAGGCTTTGGTTTTGGTTTTAAAGTCAATGCGTTTGGTCAGTATGGTTACTTGCGTTATAGACAGGGCTTGAAAGATAAGTATCAAACCTATAGCACGAATAAGTGAAGTTAATTCATTTCTTTCAAAGAAACTTGCAATAAAGGGGGCTGAGAAAGACAGAATAACATACAGTACAAGGCTTGCAACCATATTGGTAAGAAACATTGTATTATAGTCTTCATTGGTAGTGTCTCTCTTTCTAATAAGAGCAGAGGAGAAACCGCTATCTACAATGCCACTTAAAACAGTGGTAAATATCAAGCAAATGCCTATCAATCCATATTCGGCAGGCGTTAGCAACCTTGCCAACACCAACCCAACAAGAAAGGTTATCCCTTGCCCAAGAAAAGCATCCGCAGCACTCCAAAACGTGCCACTAATCGTCTTGTCTTTTAAAGATTGATTAGACATTTAGAAAAAATATGTTTATCGCTTCTTACAAAAGGTATTCCAGCAACCTTTTACATGTTCTAATTCATTATATCAACTATCTTTCAAGAAAATATGAGAATTTGCATTACTATATAGCCGAACCTTTTTCTACTTCCACAATCTCACTTATCTTTGTATCAACAAATGGAACTATGGCGGTTGCCCAAGCCATACCTACTCCAAAGGCACTGAGAAGAAGTTTTTTTTGACCTATCAACTTGTCTTTTAACTCGCTCACAATAGTTAATGGTACAGATACCGAAGACGTATTGCCATACTTATGAATACTCCATGGAATTTTGTTTTTATCTAACTTCATTTTCTTAGCAATATAGTTATTTATAAAGGTATTGGCTTGATGAAAAACATAATAATCCATTTGTTGAATATCTTCGCCTGTGGCAGTAAGCAAACGTTTTATATCTTTTGGTACTTCAATGATAACAAAGTTGAAAACATCAGCACCATTCATAAATGCTTGCTCGCTATTTCTAATATTGCCATATTCTAATCTAATTTTAGCGTCGCATCATCTTAATCATATGAAAATTTCAACTTTTAACTTTCAATAAAGTATTTTTTTTGAATTTTAGCAATAATATTCTATCATTTTCTTTGCTATCGCTATTTTTCACATTTACTAATTTATTTTCTGTAGCATAGTAGTTACTCCATATGCTCTATAATAAAACTGTATCTTTTTTCAGTAGGTATAATTACTCCTGCTTCATCCACTACAGATACACCACCATTTTTAATTGCTGTTTTCCACTTTGTTGCTTTTGGATATTTGTGCTTTTGGTCCATAAGATAAGGAACTGCTAAAAAACCTTCTTTAAATACCTTATAAAAACCTTCTGGAGTATAAAGATTAGGAATATTATTTTCTAATAATTCTATAGCAATCTTGGATTCATACATTAATTTATCATATCGTTCTTGCACATTCTTATCATATTTCATATTAGGCACAATGCCCATTTGTCTTGCAAAACGATACGAATGTAATGCATTTAAAGTTATTTTAATGCTTTCCTTAATAATTGGTGGCGTTGCCAAACGAACAGCTTCCGAATAATTTACCACATGAATTATTTCCGGACTATTGTCATTATCAGGTTCTAAATCATCCATCATACATGTAACACTCGCTAACTGAACCTTAGCCTCTTCTAAATTTGGAGTAAAATAATCTAAACCTGCTCGTGTTTGAAGACTAACTTCGAAATCCTTGTCCTCAAGTTCACGTACTAATTTAATCAATGTCCTTCCTTTTGCTAAATCTTGTATTCCCCAAGTATATTTAGGAGTGTTTAACATATTTTGTAATATAAGATGACGAATCCCCATTTTTTTTATTGCCTTTGCTGCAAGAAAACCAGAAACAATATACGAAACATCATCCGCTCCACGAAACGCAAAATGATGCGGGACATTAGGCTCAACTGGTTTTATTGTGGTCTTTATATAACGTAGTGCTTCAAAATGTTCTTTAAGATTATCCAGTAAAGTATTTTTACCTCGTCCATCTAATTCATCAAACCACCAAAACGATAAAGCATGCCAAGAAATATTTAATGCTCGTTCATGTATTCTCGCCAAATTTGGGACATCCTTTGTGCCTGAGTATGTACGTACCAACATTGGAATAGCATTATTACGTATTATACGATACTCAATTTCCGAATTAACTGGAACACCACCACCATTTGGCTTACCATCCCAATCCTCGCCAAAATTAGATTGCGTAAGTTGTGAACTACCAATAGAAAGTACATCTAATAACTTTGATTTTGCCAAATCTTTACACCACGAATTATATTCTTTCAATGCTTCAAGTCTATTTGGATTGTATGGACCAGAATGTGTTCTAATTATAGGCAAACTATGATGTTTTCTGGCATATTCTAAACGAGCAATATATGTATCATTATCCATTCCACATTCTTCATATCCAAAATGATCTTGTATTGGTTCTTTTTCCCATTTTTCAGAAGCTACGAGTTTTTTTGCAAACTCCCAACGCATTTTATCATATTCATTATCATTTATTAATGAATCTGGTAACGAATCCTGTGGTATACCATACTTTGCAAGAGATTCTATAGGAGTTTCATTACCTTGAAAAATTAATACCCTTCCATTAGTTTTTCCTCTTACAAGTTCGCATGTATCTGGCAATCCTGCAAAAGACAACTCTTTGATTTGACCACCGTCTTCAAAAAGCATATTATCACTTCTTAGTTGTTCATAAACAGACATAAAAAACTCGAAACCATCTTGTGGATCAAGACGATAACTAAAACCGAGCCTATTTATATTATTTGTAACAAGCCATAGTTTAAACAAACTATAATTATTAATTTTCTGTATCTTCTCTATAGCCTTATTTATATCATCTGTCCCCACTATAACCCTATAACCACAATCTCTCAAAAGGTTAGCTATAGTATAGATGCCCATAGTGTGTACATCTACCAAAGGCTTAATAAAACCAAAGACATCGTTTGATAATATTTTATTCTCCATTTTTAATAAACTCCAGTATTTCCTCTTGTGTTTTATATTCTAACCCTAGATTCTTTAAAGAACGACCATTTGTATGCAAATCCATATCTAATAGTGCCTCTATTATTATAATCATTGAATCTAACAAAGGAGTAGCAACTCCAGCAACTTTGCCTAAATCTCTTATCGGCAACACCCCTGTCGGTATATCTTCTGTCAATTGCCGCGTGAAAATAGTACCAGGTCCTTTGATATCGTAATAACCTGGATTGTTTTGCATACATTCGCAAAGTGTATCTCCTTTAGTATCTTTGTAAGCAACCTTTATCCACTCATTTACACTAAGCAATTTTATGCCATATGCCCTACCAACAGATAATCGTTCTGCATCAAATTTTTCAATAAAATTCGCAACTTGTTTTGTCATATCTCTATAAAAATAAAACTGACGTTGTCGCTCTATAGTAGCAGCATTAAATAAACAAACACAAGGATGAAACATCGCTCCAATATTTTCAAAACTCGTATGCAATACGTTCTCACAAGCTTTAAAACATGGATAAAAAATCCTTACTTGCTCCAAAATATAATTAGTATCACATGAGGGTAATCCAGATAATAACACTTCATCTTTGATGCCAATAATATTTACCTTTCCATTTTCAACAACTCTGCATGCATACACAAGAGTTTGAGTCTCACCTAAATAGTATCGCACTTTACATTTTGATTCTTTTAATGCTTGTTTAAATACTAATGCCCCACATGTCCTTCCAGGATTAAGTAAAATAACTTGACCATCTTCTATATATGTAGCCATAGCATGAGCAATATCAATATGAGCATTAGCTATAGTTACTATCATTACTACCTTTGCTCTTTTTATTGCATCTGGTAATATATTCGTAATATGTGCTACTTTACCCACACCCTGTATTTTCCCTTCTAATTGAATGCCACCTCTCTTTAAAAGTTCCCTTACTTTCTTTTTATCTCTATCATAAAGGGAAACTTCATAACCTTTCATACTTAGGTATCCCGCCATGGCTTGTCCACCGTTTCCAGCACCTATAACCGCTATCTTCATAATTATTCTAACAAATTATGTATCATAATATCATCACCTTTGTTGGAAATGACTTGGATATGGGAATCTACATAGTGAAGTTTTTGTATGAGTTCGCCTGTAGTATCAGCAGAAATCAAATATCCAGCAGGGCGATCTCCACTTGTTTCTGCATGAGTAATTTGCATTCCTTTAGTTTTATATTCAAAATAAGCATCAACTATATTTCTATTCTTTAATTCTTTTAATCCATTAACATGATCAAAAATTCCAGGATTACAATAGATGTACACCATTCTACAGAAATTTAACTGTTGTTTAGAAGGATTAACTGAAGGTTTATCTCCTAAAATTAAATCTACATATTTGGACATTATATTGACACCTGATAATTTATGAATTAAATAATATTTTGAGCCGCCCCCCATTCTAGCACTAAATTCAATTATATTTACCTCATTACCATTAATAATCATTTGTATAAACAGAGGACAATCTTTAAGATTAAAAGCTTTAGCAACCTTCATACCTATATTTTTTACAATAACTTCTTGTTCCTTGTTTAATGCAGGGTAATCGCTACATAGAATAGTAAAAGCATTCTTATTTTTTATCTTTAATGAAGTTGTTGCTGATAAATATTTAGCTTCTGTACCTTCCACATAATAATCTACGGATACTTCATTCCCCTCTTTAAATTCTTCAACAATAGCAGTTTTAGTTCTACTTAATATTAATGCTTCTTTTAAATATTTAAGTAATTCCTGAATATTATCAACCTTCTTTACACCTTTAGAAGAATTGCAATCCACAGGTTTTACTATAACAGGAAAAGCAAAATCTTTAACAGCTTCAATGTCTTCATTATTAAGTATTACATATTTCGCAGTAGGTATATTATTAGCCAAAAGAATTTTTTTCATATATGCTTTGTTTGTTACATTTAATCCAGTCTGATATGATATATAACAAGGCAAATTTAATTGTTCAGAAACATTGGCAACTGTTAGCAATGCCTGATCTGTACATGCAGTTGTAATTATACTTACATTCTCTCTTTGTGCTATAATTTTTACAGCATTTACATCAAGAGTACTTGCTACAATATGTTTATCTGCATAAATTTTAGCAGGTGGATTGTCAAAGTAATCCACCAAGACGATTTCATGTCCTCTTTTTCTCAATTCTTTAATCAAAGCTATTTGATCATTACCTCCTGCTAATACTAATATTTTCATTTTTTTTGTTTTAAATAAAAAACATTCTTTACTTCAGAACCTTCTCTTTCTTGCTTAAGTTTTTTTTGCTTCAATACTGTCTTTTATTCCTTATTGTAAAAGTTTTTTTCTTAATAGGAATGTGGAGACGAAGACATTATTTCGGAAAAACAAAGACATCGCTTTACCTTTATAGTTAAGGGAAAAAGTTAGCACTAAGGAAAAAACTTTTTGTGTCAAGCAAAAAAACTCTCTGCTACCTATTAACAATACTCCGTTTGTTATTTTACAATACAATCAAGTACTCTTTGAATATCTTCGTCGGTCAAAAGATGATGCATAGGCAGGCAGATAACCTCTTGAGCCATCTTGGTTGCGTTTGGAAGGTTTTCAGGTTTTGCACTCTCCAAACCTCTGTATGTGGTAAAGGTGCTGATAAGTGGATAAAAGTATCTGCGTCCTAAGATGTTCTTATCTCGCATTTGGAAGTAAAGTTCATCTCTGCTCTTGCCATATTTCTTTTCATCAACAAAGATTGGAAAATATGAATAGTTGTGTTTTACTCCTTCCATATCGTCAAAGAATGTTATACCCTCCACATTTTGCAAAGCCTCTCGGTATTTTATTGCCACCTGATGACGCTTTTCTATCGCCCAATCAACTTGCTTTAAGTTCAATAAGCCGTAAGCCGCACGCACTTCGTCCATCTTTGAATTGATACCCGGAGCAACAACCTCTGTCTCACCTGCAAAACCAAAGTTCTTCAAATAATCTATATGTTTTTTTGTTTTCTCATCGTGCATAATCAAAGCACCGCCTTCTATGGTGTTATATACTTTTGTTGCATGGAAACTTAAAGTGGACATATCGCCTGCATTTAATACGCTGACGTTATTTACTTTCACCCCAAAGGCATGTGCCGCATCGTACAAGACTTTCAAGCCGTATTTGTCCGCAATATCTTGTATAGCCGTAGTGTCGCAAGGTTTTCCATAAACATGTACGGGCAGGATGGCTGTGGTTTTTGGAGTTATGGCGGCTTCTATTTTCTCCGAGTCCATATCCCCTGTTTTTGGGTCTATATCTACAAAGACGGGCTTAATACCATTCCACCAAAGAGCATGCGTTGTGGCTACAAAACTATAAGGCGAAGTAATAACCTCTCCCGTTATTCTCATAGCCTGCAAAGCTGTAATCAAAGGAAGTGTGCCGTTGGTGAAAAGACTAAGAAAAGGAACGCCGAGATATTCAGCCAATTGTTTTTCCAATTCCCTATGAAAACTACCATTGTTGGTTATCCATTTGCTATCCCATATCTTTTGCATAAGAGCATTCAACTCTTTCAAATCAGGCAATAGCGGCGAGGTAACCGTTATCTGTGAATTATTCATTTTAACGTATATTTTTTGTTGATATTCTTTTTAATATCGGATGGATTGCAGTCTTGCTTGCCACATTTCTATTCTTTTGTCAAACATTTTAAACAAAGGTTTTTCCAATACTTTTATTCTAACAATATCTATCGCTATGCAAACAAAGAAAACCACAAAACTGAATCTGTTATAATAGCCTTATATTGTGTGGTAGGCTCATTGTGTCTTATAATACAGTCTGTGGGTTTTTATAGTCTTGCGGTTGTGAGGTTGCGGGGTAAAATGGATTTTACG
>CAZITO010000035.1:0-20080 GCA_964542225.1 uncultured Bacteroidaceae bacterium
AAACGCCGTTTCGTTTTTACTGATTATCAAGTAGTTATAAGGGTAAAAATTGGGATTTTTGTGATAGGGGTATTTCTCTATGCAAAGTTACGAAGATTCTCTGACCTGACCAAACTCGTGCAAAAATTTGTTTTGTAACTTATTGATTTTCAGTAAACGCATCCGTAGTTTTTTCGTAGGGCAAAGCCGTACCCGTAGGGTGTTTTATAAGGGCAGAGCCGTTATGTTTTTGATGGGGTAGAATAGGTTGTAATAAGTTATAAAAGATTAAGCATAGGGTGGAGGTGTTGACTGTTTTGTAATGGCTTTATATATAGAAAACACCTGAGGCAACTTTGTCTATATAATAAAAATATCAGGTGAATGTAACTTATCATAATCTATTATTGTAAAAATATAAAACTTTGTATTTTAATGTTTTATCACTTATTATAAAAAATAAATTAAAAAAAAATCAAAAATATTTTGTCAGTTACAAAACATTATCTAATTTTGCAAACGTTTTAAAGGGGAAACGCTTCCGTAGCTCAGTTGGTTAGAGCACATGACTGTTAATCATGGGGTCCTAGGTTCAAGTCCTAGTGGGAGCGCAAAATAATGAAGGGATGTAGATGGTAAAATCTACGTCCTTTTTTTACAATATTTTGTATAATGCAAGTAACACAAGACAAACTTTGGAATAAAGAGTATATAAAGGTAATGTTGGCAAACTTCAATTTGTATTTTGCTTTCTATCTCCTTACGCCGTTGCTACCTCTTTACCTCAGCGAACATTTTAATGCAAGCAAGGATATTATCGGATTGGTGCTTTCGGGCTATGTTATTGCGGCATTGATATTCAGACCTTTCAGTGGTTATATGGTGGATTCTTTCAATAGAAAAAAAGTTCTTGTTCTTTGTTTTTTGGTTTACTCGGTTTTCTTTGCAGGTTATTTGCTTGCAAGTTCCTTGTTGTTGTTTGCAATAATAAGAACATTGCATGGTTCTCCTTTTGGAGCCAGCACAGTTGCCAACAGCACGGTTGCCATAGACGTTTTGCCCTCTTCAAGAAGAAATGAAGGTATTGGCTTTTACGGTCTTAGCAATAATATAGCCTCTGCTCTTGCCCCTACCGTAGGAGTTTTTATTTACAAGTACACCAATAATTTTGATATACTTTTTTGGCTCGCCATTTGCTTTGCTTTTTTTGGCTTGGCAACGACCTATTTTATACATATTCCTCAAAAAGAAATTATAAAAAACACAAACAAGATATCTTTGGACAGATTTTTCCTTGTCAAAGGCTGGTTTTTGGCTTTTAATATGATTTTCTTTAGTTTTTGTTATGGTGTGCTTAGCAACTATCTTGCTATTTACAGCAAAGAAAAATTGGGTATAACCGCAGGAGCAGGAACTTATTTTATGTTGCTTTCTGTGGGTTTGATACTTTCTCGTTTGCAGGGTAACAAAGCCCTTAAAGAAGGTAAATTGACACAAAACGCACTCATAGGCATAATAATTTCCACATTCGGTTATCTTATATTTGCCTTATTTCCTTATCATCTTTTGTATTATCTTTCGGCTTTGCTTATAGGATTAGGCAACGGACATATGTATCCTGCTTTTCAAAATATGATAATAAAGGTAGCCAATCACAACGAAAGAGGTACGGCCAACTCCACCCTCCTAACCTCATGGGATGTCGGTATAGGTATAGGCGTTTTTGTGGGTGGTTTTGTTGTGGAACACTCGAGTTATGGTGTTGCTTTTGTGGTTGTGGGTATAATCCATATAATAGGTTTATTGTTATACCGCACTTTTACACAAAAACGCTTTATACAACAATCCACAAACAACAATCCTTAATTCTTAGAAAACAGAAACATTTATATATTTCTTTGGGTTTTTCTTTAAGTCCAAAATAAGCTCGTCCAAATCTTTGGCTGCGGTTGTGATATTTCTATATAGATTTTCATCTGAAAGCAATAACCCTATATTTCCTTCTCCTTTTTCTATCTTGTTGAGCATGGCATTAATGTTTTCCAAAGAGGCTTTTACGCTTGCAAGTGTGGAGCCTATATTTTGTTTTTCTACGTCAGAAGAAATTTTATCAAAACGGGAAATAATATTGCTTATGGACTGATTATTATCAGCGATGTTTTTCGTTATACTCTCCACGTTGGAGACAATGTTGTCCAACTTTTCCTTATCCTTTGCCACAAGATTATCTACATTCAAAGCAATGTTGTTTAATCTTTGAGAAATTTGATTAATATTGTTGAGAGTCATTTGTATGTTTTGTTGTGCTTGTTGGTCTATTGTGCGGTTTAGAGCGTTGGTTAAAGTGTCTATACGTCTAAGAATGGAAGAAAGGTTTTCCGACATAGGCGAAAGTTCCTCCATCAGTCCTGCCTCAAATCCTCCTTGCATGGTGTCTTTTGCTTGCAACAAAGCATAGTCTTTCCCCAAATCTATTTTTAAGGCTTGACCGCTCATAAGTCCTGCAGAAAACATCGTAAGACGACTATCTTTTGGAATTTCTATTTTTTTGTCTACGGAGAGTTCTACAAGGAACTTGCTGTTTTTCTTATTCATGGGAGAAATCTTAACCACATGCCCAACTTTCATACCGTTAACATATATGTATGAACTCTCGTGCATACCTGTTACATCATCATATATTGCGTAATAGGTTTTTTGACCCGAGAAAAGAGATTTGCCTTTAAGAAAACTTATGCCCAATATTAAGACAATAAAGGTTATCAATACTGTAAGTCCTATTTGAATTTCATTTTTGAGTTTCATTATTCTTTTGTGATTAGTTTTATCAAATATAAGTTATTTTTTTTGAGAAGAAAGCCTTTTTGCCTCAACCATAGAGACTCTTTTGCCATCATAAAAAGCCACAATAAAAGCGTCTGAATATTTTTCCCTTACTCGCTTTTGATAGTTCAAAGCCTCTTGTGTGGTGGCAAAAATGCCAGCGGTATATTTCCAAGCCCCGTTTTCGGAATAGACAAAAATATCATCCAATCCTTGCAAAAGAGAATCATTGTTTTTCAGTTGAGAAGGAGAAGAAAGAAATTGTATTCTATAAACCAAATCTATTCCGCTATTGCGTTCTTGCTCGGCTTTTTCTTCTTTGAGTTGTTTTTGTTGTTTTTCCTGTTGCTCTTTTTGTTGTTGTTCTATCTGGCGTTGCCTTTCTTGCTGTTGCTGTTGAGCAATAAGTTCGTTTTGTTTTCTCAAAGCCTCTTTTTCTTTAACCTCTTGAGGTATAAGTTCCTCAACAGAAGGTATCTTATCGTTAAGGTTGTCTACTTTATTCCTATACTCACATATAGCCCTGAAAATACAAGAGGCAATAACCCACTGCCCATATTCAGAGCCGATATATTCCTCTTCCTTTGTGTTGGAAATAAACCCTATTTCCGTAAGTACGGCAGGCATAGCCGCTTTCCACAAAACGACAAAATTGGCTTGATGTACTCCTCTTGATTTCATGGGGACGTGTTTGGTATATTGATTTTGTATTTTTGCGGCAAAGTCCAAAGAATTTTGCAGATAAGCATTTTGATACAAAGACATAAGAATATCACCCTCAGGAGAGTTTAAATCAAAGCCTTGATAATTTTCCAATGCACCTTTTTCTGTAAGGATTTCAGCGTTTTCCTTTTTTGCAACCTCCAAATTGCTTTCCGTTTTGCCCAACCCCATGGCGTAAGTTTCTGTCCCTGCGGCGTTTTTGTTGGTGGCAGAATTGCAATGTATTGATATGAATAGGTCGGCGTTTATTTTGTTGGCAACAGAAGAGCGTTTGTACAAATCTATATCTTGGTCTATAACTCTTGTATAATAGACTTTTACACTTTTAAGATTTTCATTGATGAGTTTTCCGAGTTTTATGGATACGGCAAGAGTAACATCTTTTTCCTTGTATTTGCTGCCTATGGCTCCGGGCTTATTGCCACCGTGTCCGGCATCAATAACGACCTTATCAAAAACATTCTTGGTTTGTTCTTGCTGAGAAAAGCCGAGAAAACAAGAAAAAACAAGTAGTAAAAAGCATAAAATATTATAGCAGTGTCTATCTTCTCCCATCTATTTTTCTGTAAAATATAAAAAAATGTTACCTTTGCAAACTAATTGGCAAAATTAAGATTTTTAATTGAAATAGCAAGTTGAAGGAGCGAAAATATATAAATATTTATTGTTTTGTTGTATTGGGCTTATTGTGTTTTTGGTCGCAAAACAGTGAATGCAAAGACAATATTCTTGCATATTCTTTGTCTATTTCAATAACAAAGGAGGATGGCAATTCTCGTTTGTCTGATAGTGCCGGGGCAAACAAAGACACAATAGCCACCATACAAAAAAGCAAAAATGCCATAAAAGACCGTGTAACCTATTCGGCAAGCGATTCCATATGTTTTGATTTGGACTCTTCCCGAGTATTTCTGCACAACAATGCCAAAGTTCAGCAAAAGAAAATAGACCTTTCCTCCGGCTATATAACCATAAATTTTGATTCTTCTTCTCTATGGGCTATGCCTATAAAGGACTCTTCCGACAAAGATACGCAACACCCTGTTTTCAAAGACGGGCAAGACGAGTACAAGAGTAGAGAATTAAGATATAACTTTGACACAGAAAAAGGACTTATATTTAACATGTTCACCAAAGAGCAGGAGGGCTATTTGCATGGCGAAAAAATAAAAAAAATAAACGATTCCACCATGTTTGTACGCAATGGAATGTTTACCACTTGCGATGATGAGGAAAATCCACATTTTGGCATCAATTTTAGCAAGGCGGAAATCAAAGTACAAGACAAAATCGTTACCGGTACAACATGGCTCTCAATAGCGGATATTCCTATGCCGTTAGCTCTTCCTTTCGGCTATTTTCCCATAACAAGCGAACAAAAATCAGGGCTTTTGATGCCAACCTACGGGCATGCTTCCAATAGGGGTTATTATCTTAGAAACCTTGGTTGGTATTTTGCTTTTAACGACTATATTGACCTTGCTGCGAGAGGGGATATCTATACCAATCTTTCTTATGCTTTGGATTTGCAATCAAATTATGCAAAACGTTATAGATATAGCGGTAAGATACTGTTGCGTTTTGAAGAAAATCACTCGGGCATTAAAAACACATCTTCTTGGACATCTCAAAGGGACTTTAAACTACAATGGACACATACTCAAGACTCCAAAGCACACCCTTACAGAACTTTTTCTGCAAATGTTAATCTTGTAAGTAGCAAATACAATCAATACACAACTTCACTTTCCGATTATTTGACCAATACCACCACTTCGTCCATTGCTTTTTCTACTCGTTTGGGTGAGGCGTGGAATTTATCCGTTAATTTGGGTGAGACTTACAATGCAAACACAAAATATATAAGTTTGGATTTGCCTTCTTTGGCTCTCTCTTCATCACAATTTCACCCCTTTAAACGCAAAAAAGCCAAAGGAAAAACTCGTTGGTATGAGGAAATAACCGTAGCCTATCGTATGAATCTGATAAACCAGATACAAACCTACGATTCTTTGCTTTTCAAAGACGATTGGTATAACAAAATGAATAACGGAATAAAACACTATATACCTATACAACACAGCACAAAAATTTTTAAATACCTTAATTGGACAAATTCAATAGATTACAATGCCCGTTGGTATCTGAAATCCACACACAAAGCTTATAACCCTGCAACCGACAGAATAGATAAGGATACCGTGTATGGTTTTATAACCAATAGAGATGTATCATTTTCTTCGGGAGTGAATACACGAATATACGGAATGTTTTCTTTTAAAAAAGGATATATAAAGGCAATAAGACACGTATTCAACCCTGTTTTGTCCTTTAATTTTACGCCTGATTTTTCTGCTCCATCTCTCGGCTTCTACGATTTTTATTTGGACAAAGATGGCAAAAAAGTCTATTATTCCAAAACCGAAGACGGAGTTTATGGTTCTGTGCCAAATGGCAAATCGGGGGTAATATCTTTGTCTTTGAACAACTCTTTGGAAATGAAGGTAAAGGATAATTCGGACACAATTACAGGTACAAAAAAACTAAAACTCTTGGAAAACCTTTCTCTTTCCACAGGGTATGATTTGGCAAAAGATTCTTGCAATTGGCAACCTTTGAGACTCTCTGCAAGAACCACTCTTTTGGACAGATTGGTGGTCAATTATTCCGCCTCCTTTACTCCGTATGTTTTGGACAGCAACAATAATATAACCAAAGATTTTTTGTGGTCAAAGGAGCATAAACTTTTTAGAAAACAGTCTGCGCAATGGACTCTTTCACTCTCATGGCATTTGAACAAAAAAAGCAAAAACGCTAACGACATAAAAGATAAGGTTTCTCCCACCGAACTTGCCTATTCTCCTTTTATAAATAACAATGAAATACTGCCCGATGTGGTAGATTTTTCCATACCTTGGGATTTTACCATTTCTGCACATTATTCTCGGTTATCGTCCTACATAGTAGCCTTGGCAGGATATGAGACAAATGAGTCTGCAACCATATCTATTACAGGTACAATAAATGCAACGGATAAATGGAAAATAGGTTTTAACACGGGTTATGATTTTATAAATAAGGACTATACATATACAAGTTTGGACTTTTATAGGGACTTGCATTGCTGGGAATTGCGTATGAATTGGATACCTTTTGGACCACGTCAAGGATGGAATTTTGGTATTTCGGTCAAAGCAAGTATGTTGCAAGATTTGAAATATGAAAAACGTAACGATTTTAGAAATAGATTAACTTACTAAATTTTTTATTTGTATGAAAATAGAGGCTGTGCTTTTTGATTTGGATGGAGTAGTGTTTGACACCGAAAACCACTATACAGAATTTTGGACTATGATAGGTAAAAAATATTTTCCTCAAAAGGAAGATTTTGCCTCTGTTATCAAAGGACATTCCATAGAGGATATTTTGTCGGAATATTTTTTTTGACCACAAAGAGGATTGGAAACAAATAGAAAATCAACTCTATGAAATGGAAAAACAAATGAACTTTCCATACATAGAAGGGGTGAGAGATTTTATTCTCTCTTTGCAGAAAAAGGGAATAAAAACTTGTTTGGTAACATCTTCGGATGCGATAAAAATGCAAACGGTTGTGGCAAAATGCCCTGAAATAAAAACTTATTTTCCCCTTATGGTGATAGCCACAGATGTAAAGCACGCAAAACCCGCTCCCGATTGTTATCTGTTAGGGGCAGAAAAATGCGGAGTAAAAGCCTCTTCTTGTTTGGTGTTTGAGGATAGTTTTGCCGGTATAGAAGCAGGAAAAAAGGCAGGAATGGAAGTCATAGCCCTTGCTACAACCAACCCTGCACATCTTTTGCAAACCAAAGTAAACAAAGTTATAGCAAACTTTAAGGACTTTTCAATTGATAACTATCTATGAAATAATACTTATTTCAAACAATTGATTTAAATAAAAATTGTACTTTTGCACAGACTTTGCAGACGACCTTTCTCTGAAAGAAACAATGAGAAGAGTAAAGAAATTATATAATTAACAAACAATAAAAAGTTAGAAAAATGGCATTTAATTTAAGAAACAGAAATTTTTTGAAATTATTGGATTTTACTCCAAAAGAAATTCAATATATGTTGGACTTGGCTCGCGACCTTAAAAGAGCAAAATATGCAGGTACGGAAAAACCTACATTGACAGGCAAAAACATTGCTTTGATATTTGAAAAAACTTCCACCCGTACAAGATGTGCTTTTGAGGTAGCTGCTCACGACCAAGGCGCACAGGTTACTTATCTTGGACCTTCGGGTTCTCAAATAGGTGTTAAGGAATCCATGAAAGACACCGCAAGAGTGCTTGGACGTATGTTTGACGGTATAGAGTATAGAGGATTTGAGCAAAAAATAGTTGAAGAATTGGCTGAGTATGCCGGCGTACCTGTATGGAACGGACTAACCAACGAATTTCACCCAACACAGATTTTGGCTGACTTTCTTACAATGTCAGAACACGTAGACAAACCTCTTAATCAAGTAAGTTATGCTTACATAGGAGATGCTCGTTACAATATGGGTAATTCTCTTATGGTTGGTGGAGTAAAAATGGGTATGGATGTTAGAATCGTTGCTCCAAAAAAACTTCAACCTTCAAAAGAATTAGTTGATACTTGCAAGAAAATAGCAAAAGAAACAGGTGCAACACTTACCATTACCGATGATGTTAAGAAAGGTGTAAAAGGTTGTGATTTCCTTTACACAGACGTTTGGGTATCTATGGGTGAGCCTGCTGAGGTATGGAAGGAAAGAATAGATATGCTTAAACCATACCAAGTAAACAAAGAAATGATGGAAATGACAGGCAATCCAAAATGCAAATTTATGCACTGTCTTCCTGCTTATCACAATTTGGAAACCCAAGTTGGAAGAGATGTTAATGCTCAATTTGGACTTGACGGCATAGAAGTAACAGAGGATGTATTTGAATCTGAAGCTTCCATAGTGTTTGACGAAGCAGAAAATCGTATGCACACCATCAAAGCAGTTATGGTTGCTACACTTGGCGACTAAGAATAAAAAAACCAAATATAACAAAAAAGAGCAAGCCTTACGCTTGCTCTTTTTTCATGATTTAATAAATATAGATTAAAATGAGTTTATAATAAGTTGGCATAAACAAAAAGACTTCAAAGGTTATTTTTTTAAGAATCTGTGCTGACTCACAAAAAGGAGTCAGAGAAAAAATAAATTGCTCTATTTTTGCAGAATCAAAAAAAGATTGTATTTTTGCAAAAGTTTTGGAGAGGTGCTCGAGTGGCTGAAGAGGCTCGCCTGGAAAGCGGGTAAGCGGCAAAACCGCTTCGGGGGTTCGAATCCCCCTCTCTCCGCAAAGTTTTTCCAATGTAAGAATTTATTTTTTTTGACTGAGTTTTCCTAACAGTAGTTTTATATTGGGGTAGGTGTTTGCCAATACCGAAGTCAAACTATCTCTCTTCACCCACAATACTTTGCTAATGCCTTCTTGCGTTTGAGGGATTAGGTTTTCCAAATGAGAGGAATTCATTTTGTACCAATAAGTGTGCTTTAATTCTTGTCTGTTGTGCATATAATAAGTATGGTAAGTAATATCAAAGAAATTTTCTATAAATAGTCTGGTTATTCCTGTCTCTTCCATGACCTCTCTTTTTGCGGCGGTTTCAAAACTTTCGCCTTGCTCACAATGACCCTTTGGTAAATCCCAACAATTGTTTCTCCACATAAATAGTAATTCTTTGTTTTCATTTTCTATTATTCCTCCTGCTGCAAATACATGATAAAGACTTTGTGTGGAAAAAGCAAAAACTTCTTCCTCGCTTATTTTATCACATAAAAATAAGGTGTTTTTTGTATTTTCATCGTTGAAAAGTGAGGAAAAATCCACTTGTTTAAAGTTTTCATTATCACAAGTTATGATGTTTTGAAAATCATCAGTTTCCGTTACTTGTGATGATTTTGCTATCAAAATTTTACTCTTTTTGTTAAAAATGATGTACCTTTGCATATTGTTAAAACTTTTATATATCTATTATGAATAAGGAAAATGCTATAGAAGCCGCACGTTGTCTTTTGGATATAAAGGCAATAAAACTTTCTCCTGAAAAACCATTTACTTGGGCATCGGGTAGAAAATCTCCCATATATTGCGACAATCGTTTAACTTTGTCTTATCCGCCCATAAGAACGTATTTGAGGCAGCAATTCGTATCTATAGTTAATGAAATGTTTTCAAGTGTAGATGTTATTGTTGGTGTTGCCACGGGAGGCATAGCGCAAGGTGCTTTGGTTGCTCAGGATTTGGGCAAGCCTTTTGCTTATGTGCGTCCGGAGGCAAAACAACATGGTTTGAATAATCAAATAGAAGGTGCTGTAAAAAGTGGACAAACGGTTTTTGTTATAGAAGACTTGGTTTCAACAGGTAAAAGCAGTTTGTTGGCTGTGGATGCTTTGAGAGCCGCAGGCTGTGAGGTTAAAGGTATGGCTGCCATTTTTACATACGAATTGGAAGTTGCCAAAAAGAATTTTGAAGAAAAGAAAGTTCCTTTGCAAACTATAACCAATTATTCTATTTTGATAGAAACGGCAATAGAAGAAAAATATATTTCTCCCGAAAATATTGAAACTCTGAACAAGTGGAGAGAAAATCCTGAGAAGTGGAGCGAAGAGAGAATGTAATGCCTTTTATACGAAAATGAAAAAGATAGATACCAAAATCATAGTATTAAACAAACCTGTGGAGGCAGTCTTTTATGCTTTGAGTGATTTTTCCAATCTTAGAGCGTTGCCTGAGGCTAATGACAAAATAAAAAATTTTCAGTGCTCCTACGATACTCTTTCCTTTGAGGCAGATGCCAATGGAATGGCGAATATAGAGGTAGAATTGAAAATAACAGACCGCAAACCATTTGAATATATTACCATAATGAATCAAAAAGAGATTATGGGCGGCTTTTCATTTGCAATGAATTTTGTGTTTAGTAAGGTGAGTGATGTTTCTTGTACTCTTCAAGGCAAGTGTAATGTGGAGGGTAATGCTATGATTCTTATGATGTTTAAAAAGCAGATAGAAAAAGGGTTAGATACTCTTATGGACGGTATAAAGAAAGCGGTGGATGGACAATAAAAACTATCTCTGACAATAGAAGTGGAGGGAGTTTGCCCGCTTGAATACTTTGAGTTTTATGAAAAAATTTTGTTTACTTTTTGTGCTGTTTTTTGTTTTTTCCTTTCTTTATGCACAAAAAGTAAACATTTTTGATTATGACCCTTGCATTGAACAAATAAGTAAAAATCAAAAAAAACAATTTCAAAAGGCCTATTCTTTTTTTCAAGACCGTAAATTTCAAAAAGCCTCCCTCATACTTACCTCTATGATAAAACAAGATGAGGCTTTTGCTTCGGTTTATTTTGTTATGGGAATGATAGGGGTAAATACTGATAATCCTACAATGATTAGAAAATATTTTCCTCTGTGCGTGAGTGAATGCGAGGAATATTCTCATCCTTTGCTTTGGTATTACATGGGTATAATAAATTATTCCGATGAAAATTACACGTTGGCACAAGATGATTTTCAAAGGTTTATGACCTTGTCCGAAGACAATGAGTTATATGATTCTTTGCGTAATTCTGCTATAAATTACTTGAATTGGAGTGATTTCTTGGACAGGACGACAAACAATCCTGTGACTTTTTTCCCAAAGAAAATAGATTATTTGGCAGAGAATGGCAATTATTATCAGCCCTTTATTACGGCAGATAAAAAAGAGATATATTTTCTAAGAGAGGAGACTATTATGGATACGGTCAGGGATAGTTTTTTGGCTTCTACCTCTTTGAGAAAGGAAATCAAAATGGGCAGAGCAACTTTGGATACCAATGATTTTTATGACAGAGGATTGGTTTTGTCTCTGCCTTTCAATGATGCAAAATGGGAGGACAGAGTTTCTTTGACTGCAGATAATAATCTGCTTGTGTTTGCTCGCAAAGACAAACAAAATTGGAATTTATACTATTGTCTTCGTTACGGAGATTATTTTTCTGACCCCAAACCTTTAAATATCAATACTCAAGAAGCCGATGAAAAGCAACCTTTTATTACTTGGGATGGGAATACATTGTTTTTTGTTTCAAACAGAAAAGGTGGCAAAGGCGGTTATGATATCTATCTGTCCAATCGCAAGAATGAAACCGAATGGAATGAGCCCATTAATTTGGGAAGTGCAGTAAATACTCCGTTTGATGAGAGTTTTCCTTTTTTGTCTTTTGATGACAGTGTATTGTATTTTCTTTCCAATGGTCATAAAACTTTGGGAGGAACGGATATTTTTTACAAACCACTATTCAAAGAAACAATGGCCACAAATATAGGTTATCCCATAAACAGCGAAAATAATGAGGGAAATATGGGACTAATGTTGGACGGCAAAACAGCCTACACAACCCATAGAGGAGAAAATGAGAAATATTTTTCCATAAAGACATTTTCTTTGCCTCAGTATGCTCAAAGTCAAAGTTGTGTGTTAAGAAAAGGAAATGTTGTTTTTGATGTTGAGAGCAATGTAACATTGGACTTATTTAATTCCTCTGCAAACAAGATACATAACATAACCGTTACTCCTCAACAACCTTCTTTTGTTTTGGTATTACAAGAAAATTCTTCTTATTTTCTATCTTTTAATAAGTTGGGATATATGTTTTATACAACCAAAATAAATAATTATGGCGAGGATAGTTTGACAATACACATTAAACCAATAGAAAGCGGACAAAGTATGATTTTGGAAAATATTGAACTCAATCCCTCCAATACCGATTTTGTACAGGAGTGTTATCTTGCAGTTATTATGCCTTTTATGAATTTTCTTTCCACCAATGCACATATAAGAGTCAATATATCCGCCAATGAACAAATACTTAAGGTTTTGGGAAAACATCTTGTGAATAAAGGAATAAGAAAAGACAGGTTTATATTAAAAAAGACAGACAACAACAATATACTTTACGAAATACAATAAAGATTATGTGTTGTTTTTATAAAAAATATTTATTTTTGCATTAAACTTTTGTAGGTAGATGAAGAATGTATATATAGAGACATACGGGTGTCAGATGAATCAAGCCGATAGCGGTATAGTGTCAAAGGTTTTGACAGAGAACGGATATTCCATTGTAGAAAGCGATACGGAGGCAGATGTTATACTTATAAATACTTGCGCTGTAAGAGATAATGCAGAAAAAAGAATACACAATCGTGTACATGATTTGCAAGCACTGAAAAAGAAAAATTCACATCTCAAAATAGGTATCTTGGGCTGTATGGCAGAGCGATTAAAAGAATCTCTTGTAGAAAAAGACAGGGTTGATATTGTTGCCGGGCCGGACTCTTATAGAAAATTACCCCAACTTATATCTCAATCTTTTGCCGTAGACGTGTTGCTTTCCGATGAAGAAACATACGAGGATATCATACCAATGGAAATCAATACTGACGGCATTTCTGCTTTTATTTCCATAATGAGAGGATGTGAAAACTTTTGCTCTTATTGTGTTGTGCCTTATACAAGAGGAAAAGAGAGAAGCCGTTCGCCTCAAAGTGTGGTGGAGCAAGCAAAGCGTTTGTTTGACCTCGGGTATAGGGATATAACTCTTTTGGGACAAAATGTTAACTCCTACCTATATAAGACAGAAAATGAACAAATAAACTTTGCTCAACTCATAGCCATGGTTGCACAAATAAATCCTAAACTCAGAGTACGTTTTGCAACCTCACATCCGAAAGATATATCAGAGGAACTTGTGGACAATATTGCTAAATACGACAATATATGCAAATATATACATCTTCCAGTGCAGTCGGGTAGCGACAAAATGCTAAAAAAAATGAATAGAAAGTACTCTGCAGAAGATTACAGACAAAAAATAACCATGATACGCAAAAAGATTCCAAATTGTGCTTTGAGTACCGATGTTATTGCGGGTTTTTGCGGTGAAACCATAGAAGACCATCAAGCCACTCTTAATATGATGTCTTGGGTAGGTTATGATTCTGCATATATGTTTAAGTATTCTGAGCGTCCGGGTACTCTTGCGGCAAAGAAATATGAGGACGATGTACCTGAGCAGGAAAAAATAAGACGCTTAAACGAAATCATTGCCTTACAAAGAGAGTTGTCTTTGCATAGCAATGAAAAAGATGTGGGAAAGGTTTTTGAAGTTCTAATAGAAGGACCAAGCAAGCGAGATGAGAAAAAATATTTTGGTCGCACCTCACAAAACAAAGTGGTTGTATTTGAAAAATCCACATACAAGAAGGGAGATTATGTGAATGTAAAGATAAATTCTTGTACCTCTGCCACTCTTATTGGGTGTGTTTGTGAGAAATAAAGACCATTAAATTTGAAGAATGCGGAAAATGTAGTAACTTTGCAAATCCAAAAACAGAGAAATTAAACAAACAAATAATTAATAGCTGATATGAAAAAAGTGTGTAATTTACTTGTGATGTTCGGTGTGATTATTATGTTGGCATCTTGTACATCTCAGAAAAACTTAATTTACTTCCAAAACGATGAATTAAAATCAGAAAACCAACCGGATACCATGATATACAAATATTCGGGTGATTATACAAATGCTTCTCCTGAGTATAAGATACAACCTCAAGATATGTTGTATATTCAGATTTATTCTTCGGTGGATGATAAGGCTTTAACGCTTTTCCAATCAACGGCTCAAACCTCCAATTACTCTACCTACGGTGACCAAAGCCTTTATCTCAATTCATACGAAGTTGACCAAAATGGTTTTATTGATTTGCCGACAATAGGAAAAATTTACGTGGAAGGTATGACCTTGGAAGAGGCACAGCAGACCATAAAACAAAAAGCCGAGGAATACACCGAGGGCATTGTGGTTATGTGTCGTATGGTAACTTTTAGGATAAAAGTTGCAGGAGAGGTTAACAGACCTGGAGTATATACTTTTTATCAGCCTGTGGTAAATATCTTTGATGCTTTATTGACGGCTGGTGATTTGACCTATTATGGTAATAGACAAAAGGTGAGAATAATAAGAAAAACTTCCGATGAAGATATTGTTTATACTTTGGATATAAGAAAGGCTTCTGTTTTACAAAACAAAAATTATTATTTAAGACCGGGTGATATTGTATATGTGGAGCCAAACAAAAATACAAAAACCTTGACTACTATAAATCCTCCTTTGACTACAATAACTTCCTCTCTTTCTCTGATAACTTCCATCATAGCAATTATAGTAACAATAAATAATATGAAATAATCCCATGAATCAAAATATATCAAATAAACAAATAGAGACAACTGCAGCGACAGGTCTGGAAAAAGAAAATCAAATAAATCTTGCCGAGTTGTGGTTTAAAGTGTGCGAGAAATGGTATCTTTTTGCAATAGCGGTAGCCATAGCATTGATTCTTGCTTTTTTTGTCAATAGATATGCTACCCCTAAGTATGAGGCTTCCTCTTCTCTTTTGATAAAGACAAACAACGATATGTTGAATTCCATGTCTTTGGGTACTACATTGCTTCGCTCGGGTAATGAAGATTTTCAAAACGCAATAGGAACAATACAGTCCTATAGCATAACAAAGCAAGTCCTTAAATCAATGAATATGTATGTATCTTATTATCAAAGATTGAATTTCAGGTATGACGATATATACAAGGACTCTCCTTTTGAGGTTATTTTGGATATTACCCAGCCTCAACCTACCAATATGAATATAAAGGTAAAAATATTGGACAAGAAAAACTTTGAACTCTCATACGATGCCAAAAGCAATATCTCCGTATATGATTATGTGGCTGACCAACTTTTGGATGAGAAAACAGATGTGCCAAGCAGAGATGTCAAATTAAAATTTGGTGAATGGTACGACAAAGACGGTATGCGTTTCAAGGTCAAACTTGTAGAAGACAAGTGGGACGAAAAGAATATAAACCTACCATACGCTTTTAGAATTAACAATTTGGAAGCAATGTCGGAGGCTTATAATTCCACAAAGATAGACCTTATCAACAAAGAATCCTCTATTGTAACCATCAAATTCAGAGATGACAACCCTAAAATTGCGGTGGATTTTGTTAACACTTTGTGTCAGGTATATATAGATAAAACTTTTGAGGAAAAGAATTATCTGAATATAGCAACCATAGATTTCGTTAATAATCAGATAGCGGCAATTTCTGATTCTCTTTCCACTGCTGAGGCAAAAAAAGAATCTTTCAAAGAAGCCCACAATACTCTTAACCTTACCAACGATGGTCAGTATTTGTATGAAAAAAGCAACAAACTGCAAGAGCAGAAAGCCTCAGAATATGCCAAAAGACAATATTACAACTATCTGACCAACTATATAAATGTCGCAGATATAGACGAAGGTATAGCCTCGCCTGAGGCGGCTGGGGTAACTGATGTTGTACTTAACACACTTATAGGAAAACTCTCCGATGCCATAATAGAATATAAAACCATGGCAGCCAAACGCTCAGATAAGAACCCTAAGACAAAAGAGTTAAAAACTATCATAGAAACAATAAGAAATCAGATATCAGAAAGTTTAAAGAGTATAAAAGAGGCTTCAAACATTATTGTGAAAGAATTGGATAGGCAACAGAATGAATTGCAAATTGCTATTAACAAACTGCCTTCCACAGAAAGAAATATGATAAACATAGAGCGTCAATTCAAATTTAATGATGAAATATACTCTTTCTTGTATCAAAAAAGAGCAGACGCTGAAATAGCGAAAAATGCGGCTTTGCCAGACCATAAGATTATAGACAAAGCAACTGTTTCCACCAAGGTTTATCCTCGTACGGCGTTAAATTTTCTTATTGCTTTCATATTGGGACTACTTTTGCCGGGCTTATATGTATTTGTTAAGTATATAACAAAAGATACAGTAGACAGCAAGGACGATTTACAGAAAGTTTCTCAAAATCCTATACTTGGTTACATCCCTCGTTTTCCGGATGGAAGCAATCCTTTAATGGTCTTTAACAAACCTAAATCTCAAATAACAGAATGTTATAGGACAATAAGAACCAATGTTAAATATATTTTGGATAGTAAGGCAAACAATGATAATTTGGGAAAAACTATTCTTGTTACTTCTTCTATGCCAAACGAAGGTAAGAGTCTTACTTCTGTAAATATTGCCTCTGTTTTCTCCATAAACAAGAGTAAAACATTGCTTTTGGAATGTGACCTTAGAAAACCAAGATACCACAAAACCTTTGGACTTGATGCAAGTAAAGGTATAACATACTACTATGTAGGCAAAGTGGGTGTTGAGGATATAATTCAACACACCGAGTTTGATAATTTTGATGTGATATGTGTGGGACAAGTACCCCCTAATCCATCAGAAATAATAGATTCCGAAAAGATGAAAAATCTTATCTTGGAATTGAGAAAAAGATATGATTACATTATTTTGGATACTCCTCCTGTAAATCTTATTGCAGATGCTCAAACTTTGGCAAAACAAGTGGATGTTGTGTTGTATATGGTCAGACTTGGTAGAACTTCAGCCTCAATTCTTACAAATTCTTTGATAGAAATGGAACAAAGAAGCAAGGTGGAGGTAAATTTCATACTCAACGGAGTAGAGAATGTTATGCAAAAATATGGTTATGGTAAAGGTTATGCCTATGGCGGAGGCTATGGTTACGGATACGGAAAATACGGCTATGGTAACGGCTATGGCTACGGTTATTTTGATGATGAAGCAATATCAAATCATACTCATTTCAAAAAACACAAGTATCACAATTTTGATAATCAAACAGATAGAGATATAAGGGGGGGGGGAATTTTAAGAAAGAAATATAAAATCTAACTTAAAATAAATAGTTTGTATGTAAAACTTTTTACTTATAGGACGAAAAGACCTTGTGTTTTCGTCCTATAAGTTTAACTTAGAAAAAATATTTATGCATTGTAATATACCTATATTTATTCCTCATTTGGCTTGCGCTCACAATTGTATCTTTTGCAATCAAAGGCATATTAGTGGACAGACCAAGGCTCCGACTATAGAACAGGTAAAAGAGATAATTGACTCTCATCTTGCGACCATAAAGGAGGGAACAGAAGTAGAGGTGGCTTTTTTTGGAGGAAGTTTTACAGGCATAGAAATGAATCTGCAAAACAAATATTTGCAAGCAATACAGCCTTATATTAAAGAAGGCAAAGTAAAGTCCATTCGTCTATCCACCCGACCGGATTACATAAACGAACAAATTCTTTACAATCTTAAATCTCATAATGTTTCGGACATAGAATTGGGCGCGCAGTCTTTAGACGATGAGGTTTTGTCTTTTTCCGAAAGAGGACACAATGTGGAGGATGTTTATAAGGCAGCACAACTTATAAATTCTTACGGGTTTAATCTTGGTTTGCAAATGATGATAGGTTTGCCCTTAGATACCAAAGAAAAGAGTGTGAATACGGCAAAAAAAATACTTTCCTTAGGAGCAAAAACCACAAGAATATATCCAACTTTGGTTATAGAACATACCGCTTTGGCAAAACTTTATAGAGAAAACACATACACCCCATTGACCATTAATCAGGCTATAGATTGGACAAAAGAGGTTTATAAAGTGTTTGCCAACAGTAATATTAAAATACTCAGAGTCGGTTTGCATCCCTCCAAAGATTTGATATCGGGTAAGGGCTTTTTGGCAGGTCCTTTTCATATTTCTTTTTTTGAATTAGTACTTTCCGCTATTTGGCGAGATAGATTGTTGCAATTGGACGATAAAGTAAAAACCATATACGTTAACCCCAAAGATATAAACCATATTATAGGTTATCAATCAAAAAATAAGGACATTATCCTCAGTCGCTCCCTCAATATCATTCAAACCGCAAACATACAGCAGGGAGAATTGGGAACAGAATAAAGAGGGCTGTTTATTTTTATATCAAATGATTTTGTAATTTTGCAAGACTAATATTTTTGATATGAAACCTTTAGCAGAAATACTCCGACCAAAAACTTTGGACGATTATCTTGGACAACAACATTTGGTAGGCAAGGGAGCCATACTTCGCAATGCCATAGAAAAAGGTCAAATTCCTTCCATGATACTTTGGGGACCTCCCGGCGTAGGAAAAACCACTCTTGCCAACATCATAGCCACTACTCTAACGCTTCCTTTTTTCTCTCTTTCCGCCATCAACTCGGGAGTAAAGGAAGTAAGGGAGGTGATAGATAAAGCCAAACAATATGGTAATAATAGTGTGTTATTTATAGATGAAATACACAGATTTTCAAAATCTCAACAAGACTCTTTGCTTGGAGCAGTGGAAAGAGGTATAGTAACCCTTATAGGTGCCACAACAGAAAACCCATCCTTTGAAGTCATAAGTCCTTTACTATCTCGCTGTCAGGTTTATATACTCAAAGAATTGGATAAGCAGGATTTGAACGCTCTGCTTTCCAAGGCACAAAGTCATATACAACAGACAGAGCAACGCAACATAGAACTCAAACAAACCGAAGCCTTGTTGAGAATAAGTGGAGGTGATGCGAGAAAATTGCTTAATGCTTTTGAAATGGTATGTACTCAAAGCAAGGGTGATTTAACAATTACCAATGATTTGGTAAAAAATATTATTCAACAAAATATTGCTCTCTACGACAAAAAAGGGGAGAATCATTACAATATAATTTCGGCTTTTATAAAGAGTATGCGAGGCTCCGACCCCAATGCTGCTGTTTACTGGTTGGCACGAATGATAGACGCGGGAGAAGACCCTTTGTTTATTGCTCGGCGTATGATTATACTCGCCTCTGAGGATATAGGC
The DNA here is from genome assembly GCA_964542225.1 of uncultured Bacteroidaceae bacterium. Taxonomy (GTDB): domain Bacteria; phylum Bacteroidota; class Bacteroidia; order Bacteroidales; family P3; genus Scybalousia_A. Next base: position 19,393 of record CAZITO010000035.1, read on the forward strand.
AACGCCAACCCTAATGCCTTACTTTTGGCAAATGCTTGTTTTGAGGCTTGCAACAAGATAGGTTATCCCGAGTGTAGAATAACACTATCACAAACTGCCATATACCTTGCTACATCCGCCAAAAGCAACGCTTCCTATCTTGCCATAGATAACGCTTTGGCAGAGGTAAAGCGTAGTGGAGATTTGCCTGTTCCTTTACATCTGAGAAATGCTACAACAAAACTAATGAAACAAATAGGTTATGGAGATGACTATCGGTATGCTCACAATTATGAGGGCAACTTTGTCAAACAACAATTTATGCCCGATGATTTACAGGGTAAAATTTTGTATCAACCACAAGACAACCCAAAAGAAAAACAAATACTCTCCTCCTTACAAAATCATTGGAAAGATATTTATAATTACTAATTTAAATAACAGGCTGTTTTACTCCTATACTAACCTACCCAAAACCACAAACAACGGCTCTGCCCTATGCTAACCTATAAAAAACAAAGAAAAGCAAAAAAACGGTTTACTGAAAATCAATAAGTTACAAAATAAATTTTTGCACGCGTTTGGTCAGGTCGTAGAATCTTCGTAACTTTGCATAGAGAAATACCCCTAAGAGAAAATTTCCAATTTTTACCATTATAACTACTTGATAATCAATAAAAACGAATCGGCGTTTTATTTTATCGAAACG
>CAZITO010000036.1:0-19977 GCA_964542225.1 uncultured Bacteroidaceae bacterium
TAACTACTTGATAATCAGTAAAAACGAATCGGCGTTTTATTTTATCGAAACGCCGTTTCGTCGAAATGAATCGCCGATTCATTTTCGCGAAACGGGCGAAGAAAAAATTTTTTCCTCAAAAAACCGCTCGAAAACGCTGAAAACCACGATTTTTGTCCGATTTTGACCCCTCAAAAAAGGTTAAGTAGTTGATAATCAATAGTACCACCTCTATTTTTAACTTTTTAATGTATATCAATTAAATTTCCCGAAAAAATATTTTTTGGCTCAAATTCAGCCTGTTTTTATGGGGCAAAGTCGCACTCGTTGGGTGTTTTATAAGGGCAAAGTCGCACCCATTGGGTGTTTTATAAGGGCAAAGCCGTTACTTTTTTATGGGTTAGCATAGGTTAAAATAGGTTATGATGAGTTGGCATAGGGGGAAATATTGTGTAAAAAAAGCATTTTAACAGACTTATATTTTTTGCAATATTAAAAAGATTTAAGATTTTGTATCTCAAATTGGAAAGAATTTGTATTTTTGCAACGTATTTCGTATTAGGGGTATGGTTTTTGATACTGCCACCTCTCGTATTTGTAGAAAATAATGTATTTAAAAATAATATATAAATGGAAAAGATAAGAATAGCTATTGCAGGTATAGGTAATTGTGCCTCTTCTCTTATTCAAGGTTTGGAGTATTATTCTCATAGAGAAAATAACAGTGATGCTCCTGAAGGAATGATGGCTAAGAGTATAGGCGGTTATACTGCACAGGATATTGAAGTTGTTGCAGCCTTTGATATAGACAAAAGAAAAGTCGGTCAGACTCTTGACAAAGCCATTTATGCCAAACCAAACTGCACAATAAACATAGTAGACCCTGACAAATTTCCGAAAAGTAAGGTTGTGGTTATGAAAGGTCCTGTTTTGGACGGTGTATCACCACATATGTTGGATTATGAAAAATATCCGGAGGATACCACTTTTGTTGTAGACAATGAAACACCTGAGGTTGATGTTGTTAAGGTGCTTAAAGATACCAAAGCCGATATACTTATAGATTATATGCCTGTTGGTTCTGAGGAAGCAGTTAAATTTTATGCTCAATGTGCCATAGATGCGGGAGTTGCTTTCTGCAATTGTATCCCTGTTTTCATTGCTTCCAATCCGGAATGGGAACAAAAGTTTATTGATGCCGGTTTGCCTTTAATCGGTGATGATATGAAATCACAATTTGGCGCTTCAATACTTTCTCAAATGTTGCAAGAGTTGGCTTTTGCTCGTGGTCATAAGGTTAAATGCCATATTCAAGAAAATGTGGGTGGAAATACAGACTTTATGAATATGTTGAACCAAAACCGCTTGAAGTCAAAGAAAATATCAAAAGAAAATGTAATTCGTTGTCAAAACGATATCAGAGGAATTCCTGTGGGTGATTCTTTCTTGTTTGCTGGACCAAGCAACTATATGTCTTATTACAAAGACAACAAGATAGCAAATTTCCATTTGGAATTGGAAGGTTTTGGAGGTTCTCCTGTAACTTTTGATGCGAGACTTTCGGTTATAGATTCTCCTAACTCGGCAGGTGTTGTTATAGATGCAATACGTTATTTGAAGGTTGCAAGAGAGTTGGGTATATGTGGCTCTTTGAGAGGAGCAAGTGCTTTCACTCAAAAAACACCGCCTCAGCCTATGACTTTTGAGGATGCTGAATTTGAATGTAGAGAACTTTCAGCAAGAAGATTAACAGATATGACACGTGGTCAAGTAAAAAAATAAGAGACCAAAAACAATTTTTTTAAGCAAGTTTCTAAGGAAAAGGAAACTTGCTTTTTTTTATCAATTTTTATGTCAGAGACAGCATTAAAAAATACAAAAAACATAAGATAAAAGAAAAAATGTTTGTAACTTTGACAACTCAAAAACTACAAAAATAACAACCTATTTTATGCGGATACTAATAAAAAATGTTTTGTTGGAAAATCAAAAAGTTTGTGTTTTGATAAAAGACAATGTGTTTGAAAAAATTTTTGATATCAAATCTTTTGTTGGTTTGTCAAACAACGTATTGACCTATAAAACAGACGCAATTCATCAAACCAAAATTATATTGAATAAGGTTATAGACGCAGAAAATAAAGCCATACTTCCCGCTTTTTACAATTTGCACTGTCATGCTGCAATGACTCTTTTGAGAGGTTATGCCGAGGATGTACCTTTGTTTGAGTGGTTGCAAAAAATATGGCAAAGAGAAAAAGATTTAAAAGCAGAGGATATTTATCACGGTACTCGCCTTGCCATAGTGGAAATGATAAAAAGTGGTACAGTGTTTTTCTCTGATATGTATTGGCACTGCGAAGAGGTGGTTCGTGCTGTGGAAGAAATGGGTATAAGGTGTGATGTCGGAATTACTTTGATGGATAGATTATCAAGTAAAGAAATAGATAAAAGTTTTGATTTTATAAGACAATATACTAAGGACAAACATGAAAGAATAAGCGTTTCACCCGCACCTCATGCCATATACACCTGCTCGGAAAAATTGTATAGACAGTGTTACGAAATTTCCAAAGAATACAATACTTTTTTGCAAACTCATTTGGCGGAAACGAAAACGGAATTTGATGATTGCCAAAAGTCACACAATGGTCTTACTCCTTTGCAATGGCTTGATAGTATCGGAGTAATGGATGAGAGAACCATAACAGCTCATTGTGTATATTTTACAGAAAAAGACGCTGAAATATTCTCAAAAAGAAAATCTGTTGCAGTACATAACCCTTGTAGTAATATGAAACTTGCCTCCGGTATTTTTCCTATGCCTTTGATAAAAAAATATGGTTGCAAGGTGGCTTTGGGAACCGATGGCACTTCCTCAAATAATAACCTTTCAATGATAGAGGAAATGAAAATGGCTTGTCTGCTCGGTAAAGTGGGGTCTCTAAATACGGAAATAGTAACCGCAAAGGAAGTTTTTGAAATGGCAACTTGTAAAGGTGCAGAATTTTATAATATACCCTCAGGCTCAATAAAAGAAGGAAAACTTGCTGATTGTATGTTGATAGACTTGGACAACGAAAGAATGCAACCTTTATACAATATTATATATAATATGGTTTATTCTGCAGATTCTTCTTGTGTGGATACGGTGATTTGCAATGGTAAAGTTTTGATGCAAAATCATAAAATAGAGAATGAACAAGAAATAATTGAAAAGGCAAAATCGTATGCAAAAAGTTAAATGCTTGTTTTTCTCGTTTTTTGTCAGTGTTTTATTCTCCGCTTTAGGGCAAGAGTTCGTTAGGGTGGAAGGTGGCTATTTTTATATGGGCTGTAACGAAAACGACAAAGATTGCTACCCGGATGAAATGCCCGCTCATAAGGTTTTTATTTCTACATTTGAAATAGGTAAATATGAGGTAACAGTGAGGGAATACAAAGAGTTTTGCACTGCAACCAAACGCAATATGCCTTCTGCTCCCTCTTACGGCTGGCAAGACGATATGCCAATAGTAAATGTTTCTTGGCAAGATGCTTTTGACTATGCCAAATGGAAATCTTGTCGCTTGCCTACAGAAGCAGAGTGGGAATATGCCGCAAAAGGAGGCAACAAGTCAAAAGGTTACTTATACTCGGGAAGTGATGATTATAACCAAGTGGGCTGGTGTTATGAAAATTCTAACGGACGCTTGCATCCTGTGGGGCAAAAACAACCCAATGAGTTGGGAATATATGATATGAGTGGTAACGCTTGGGAATGGTGCAATGATAATTATGAAATATTTTATTACTCCAACTCTCCGCAAAAAAATCCGAAAGGACCTCAAAATGGTTTGGGCAAAGTGAATAGAGGAGGGTGCTTTGCTTTTGATTTCGGACTTATGAGCGTACATCATAGACGTTGCTCGGATGTCAATTCTTTTGGTACAGGAACAGGTTTCAGATTGGTAAGAGATATAAAAAAATAAAAAATATGTATAAGAATACTGATAAAATAGGACTGTTATTTGTGTGTTTGGGCAATATTTGTCGTTCTCCTGCCGCTGAGGAGATAATGAGACAAATAATAATAAAACATAACAGAGAAAAAGATTTCTTTATAGATTCTTGTGGAATAGGAGGTTGGCATATAGGACAATTGCCCGACAAACGTATGCGAATGGCAGGCAACAAACAGGATTACAATTTTACACACCGTGCTCGTCAGTTTGATAATAGGGATTTTGTTGATTTTGATTACATACTTTGTATGGATAATGAGAATTTTTCTTCTATTCAAAACAAAGATAGAAGAGGAGAGTACTCAAATAAAATCATACTTTTGAGTGATTATTTAACTGACTACCCAAATCAAAAAGAAATCCCCGACCCTTATTATGGAGAGGAAAAAGATTTTTTCTTTGTAATAAAGTTGTTGGAAAATGCTTGTGAAAATTTGTTTAATGAAAAATTCAAAATCTGAAAAGAGTACAATATTTTGTTGTTTTGTTGCGTTGTATGGTAAATAAAGTGGAGAAGATGATGAAAAAAATACATATGTTTTTGCTTATAATAGGATGGTGTTGCAGTTTCGTTTTGCAGGCACAAGACGAAAAAAAAGAAATCTGTTACCCATATATTTTTACCGAAGATTATGCGGTGGTAGGTATTAGTGCAAAAACTACAGACAAAGAATTGCTTGAGATAAGGAAAAATATTCTTAAATATACTTCCATTCGTTTTACCAATTTTGATGTTATCAGAGGCAAAAACGGGGATATATATTTTCTTTCTATGGAGGTGGATTGCAGAGATGGTTACCAAGGTGCAATATCTCATGCCTTTGAAGAGGGGGATACTACTTATTATGGTTTTATAAGAGATTATACTAAGGAGCCAAACAAAATAGCATTTTATATTGGCGACCTTAGTGATGAAAAATCTTGTATAAAACACGTTAGCGATAAAATACGCCAAAAGCAAAGTAATTGATTATTAGAGGTTATATAAAAAATATGTATTTTTTTATTGTCAATATAAAAAATATGTGTATTTTTGCAACTCAAAAATTATAGATAATTATGGCAAAGAAAGTAAAAGACGTTAGAATACAGGTGATATTGGAGTGTACGGAGCAGAAAGCATCTGGTGTTCCAGGTATATCAAGATATGTTACAACAAAATCAAAAAAGAATACACCCGAGAGATTGGAGTTAAAAAAATATAACCCTTATCTTAAGAGAGTTACCGTACATAAAGAAATTAAATAATTTTTAAGGAGGAATAGAGATGGCAAAGAAAGTAGTGGCAACATTGAAAACCAACGATGGTTCTGGTTTCGCAAAGATAATAAGAACCGAACGTTCTAAAAAAACTGGAGCATATATTTTTACAGAGGAGTTGGTTGCAACTGACAAAGTAAAAGAGGCTTTGGCAAAGAAAAAATAAGAATTTGTTTGTCCATTTTTTTAGAATTTTGGGTGGTTGAGTTCTTTCTAAAGAAGAATGATTGACTGCCTTTTTTTATATAAGTAGGTTGCGATTTACTTTTATAAGTGATGAGAATTAACTAAAAATAATTATGCAGTATGGGTATTTTTTCTTTTTTTAGAAAACAGGATAAGGAAACTTTGGATAAAGGTTTGCAAAAGACAAAACAAAGTTTCTTTTCAAAAATCACGAGGGCTATTGCGGGTAAAAGCACAATAGACGATGATGTGTTGGATAATTTGGAACAGATACTCATAGAGGCAGATGTTGGTGTAGATACCACCTTAAAAATAATAGATAGAATACAGACAAGAGTATCAAAAGACAGGTATCTTGGTACGAATGAGTTGAATTCCATATTAAAAGATGAAATATCACTCTTGTTGCAGGAAAATGAAAAAAATGAAAATCTTGCTCAAGGCTTTGATTTTGATACAAAACAAAAACCATATGTTATTCTTGTTGTAGGTGTTAATGGAGTAGGTAAGACCACCACAATAGGCAAATTGGCGTATAATTTTCAAAAAGCAGGAAAGAAAGTTGTACTTGGAGCGGCTGATACTTTCAGAGCGGCAGCCATAGAACAATTAAAAATTTGGGCAGAAAGAACAAATTCAGATATTGTTGCTCAAAACATGGGGGCAGACCCGGCAAGTGTAGCATACGATACACTTAAATCAGCCATAAGTAAGCAAGCAGATGTTGTTATAATAGACACAGCAGGCAGGCTTCACAACAAAATAGGTTTGATGAATGAGTTGGGCAAAATAAGAAAAGTATTACAAAAACTTATGCCTGAGGCTCCCCAAGAGGTTCTTTTGGTTTTGGATGCCTCCACCGGACAAAATGCCATAGAACAAGCCAAACAATTCACTGCCGCTACAGAAGTCAATGCTATAGCTTTGACCAAATTGGATGGCACGGCAAAGGGGGGTGTGGTTATAGGTATTTCGGATACTTTCAAAATACCTGTACGTTATATTGGATTGGGCGAAAAGGCTGAAGATTTGCAAATATTTAACCGTGAAGCCTTTGTTGAGACTTTATTCGCCACTACCGAGTAAGTAAAAATGAGTATAAAATTTTTAACAAGAAAAGTATAATGAAGAAAATATTTTTAGTAATTGCGATATTGTTTTGTTGTGTTTATTCTTATGCACAAGATACAACCAATGTTGAAAAGAAATGCGAAAAACATTGTAAAAATCATTACAAACAAAGTCCTCATCACTTTACCATGACAATAGGTTATGGTTTTATGCTTAGTGATAAGCACGATACGGAGGTTTTTACTAATTTTAAACGTAGCGACCACGCACGACACATGCGACATGGAATAAATTATGAGTTGGACTATGATTACAATTTTCATAACAATTTTGCTTTCGGTCTTGTTTTTTCTATGTACAACGCTTTTGATTCCTATTATAAGGACGAAACTCATGAGGAAACTTTTTCAGATGATAGATATATCTTTTACGTAGGACCATCTTTTTTGGCACATACCAATTTGATTGACCAAAAATGGTATTTTTATGCAAGAGCGACTGTTGGTTTTATGAATTTTAGAAATGCAGTACGTACCCTTGAAGGTACTGCTTCCACAAGTTATACCCTTAATAGAGCAACTTTTGGTTATGGTTTGGATTTGGGAGCGGAGTATGTGGTTAATAGATATCTTTCTTTGAACGGACAAGTACATTTTATGGGTGGTAGTGTAGACAAGGTAAATGAAAATGATACAAAAAAAGAATTGTCTGAATCAGAAAATCTTTCACGTTTGGGAATAGCCTTGGGTGTAAAAATCAAACTATAAATTTTACCTCTCTTACAATAATGCCAAAGGTAAATCTTATTTCTTTGGGATGCTCCAAAAATACCGTAGATAGCGAAAATCTTGCGGGAGCCTTGTCAAAAGCAGGTTTTGAGGTTGAGTTTGATGCCAAGGAGGTGAATTATGACTATGTTCTGATAAATACTTGTGGTTTCATAGATAAGGCAAAAGAAGAGTCCATAGATTTAATTCTTGCTTATGTTACTTTTCGCAAGAGGGAAAACAAACATTTTAAGGTTATAGTTTTCGGCTGTTTGGCACAGAGATATAAGGATGATTTGCAAGAACAAATCCCCGAAATAGACAAGATTTTCGGACTTATGCAACAAAAAGATATAATAGCCTATCTCAAACAAAACACACACTTTGAACCTTCAGGCTGTTTTCGTCAGTTGTCTACGCCAAAACACTATGCTTATATAAAAATATCCGAAGGTTGTGATAGACACTGCTCTTTTTGTGCCATACCTATGATAAGAGGAAGACATATTTCTCGTCCTATGGAGGAAATTATACAAGAGGCTCAAAGTTTAGCACAGCAGGGAGTTAAGGAACTTATTCTTATAGCCCAGGATACTTCTTATTATGGTTTGGACTTATATAAAGAACGAAAACTTTACGACTTGTTGAAAGCCTTGTGTAAAGTCGATGTGCATTGGATTCGTTTGCAATATTCCTATCCGAACCAATTTCCTATGGAGGTTTTGTCTTTGATGAAAGAGGAAAATAAAATTTGTCATTATTTGGACTTGCCTTTACAACACATAAACAATAGCGTATTGAAAAGTATGCAAAGACAGACTACCGCCGAAGAAATAAAATCTTTTATCTCCCAAATAAGACAAACAATTCCCGACATAGCCTTGCGTACTACTTTTATAGTTGGTTACCCTTCAGAGAAACAACCTGAGTTTGAGGAATTGAAAGAATTTGTTGCTCAAACAAAATTTGACAGAATGGGGGCTTTTACTTATTCTAAAGAAGAAGGTACTAAAGCAGGTAGTTTTAAATATAAAGTTCCTAAAAAAGAGAAAAAGAGACGTTTGGATGAACTTACTTTTTTGCAAGAGGGTATTTCTTTGTCTTTAAATCAACAAAAAATAGGAAAAGTTTTTGAAGTGCTTATAGATAGAAAAGAGGGCGAGTTTTTTGTTGGTAGGACACAATATGATAGTCCGGAGGTGGACAATGAGGTACTTATTTCCTTAGACAGCAATCTTAAAATAGGTGAGTTTTATAATGTAAAAATAAACTCAGCGGATACTTTTGACCTATATGGTGAAGTAGTTTCTTTATAGGCTGACACAAGTTGCTCTATAGCAAAGCCTTTTATGTGTGTTATATTATAAAATAACTTATTTAAAACCAATATCAGCCTACGAAACGCAGTCAAATGTTATATTAAAGGTTGTGCCTTCGTTTTCTTTGCTAAAGAAATTTATTTCTCCGTCATAGGTTTCTATGATGGTTTTTACTATTGTCAAGCCTATTCCATTGCCATCTTGTTTGGTTGTAAAATGAGGGTTGAATATTTTATCTTTATCCTCGTCCTTTATTCCACAACCATTGTCTGCTATACTTATTATGCAAGATTGAGAAGAGGTGTTTATATTGATTCTTATTTTTCCATCTTCTTTGTCCTTTATGGCTTGATATGAGTTTTTGATTATATTGTTAAATATACGTGTAAACAAATTTTTATCGCCCATAACATATATTGCTTGTGTAGGATGTTGAAAATCTATTTTTACATCATTAACGTTTTCAAACAAATCTATTGCGTTTTGTATACAAACAATAATATCTGTTTTTTCTTTTTTGTTTGGTGTCGGTTTGCTATAATTATTCAACTCCGAAGCAATATTACTGATGGAATCAATTTGAGAAATAAGAGAAGGTGCAAGTTTTTGAAACTTTGAAGCAAATAACTCCGGTTTTTCATGCAGTACTTTTTGAAGGTATTGTATGGAGAGTTTCATTGGTGTCAAAGGGTTGTTGATATCATGGGCTACTTGTGAAGCCAACTCACGCCATGAGGAATTTCTCTCCTGCTGTTTTAACAAATAAGAACTTTCTTCTAATTTCTCTATCATAGAATTGTAAGTTTTTATCAAATCTCCGACCTCGTCGTTTTTTTCCCAAATTATTTTATCAATATTGCCCTCTATATCTACCTTGTTTAACTTTTCTTGAAGAATTTGCAATGGTTTGGTAATCATATCACTTAAAAGAATAAAAATAATTATGGATATATTTACCCAAAACAAAAACATATTTATAAAATTGTTGATTATGGTGCCAATGTTGTCATCCATATTTTTTTGCTGATTGATAAACGGAATATTAAGATAACATATGGTTCTGCCTGTTTGGTCTGTTATGGGAGAATAAGCACTTGTAAATTTCAAAGTTCCTATTTGTTCCACTAAATACATTGTACTCAAAACTTCTTGCATGCTTTTCTTGGTCTCAATATTCATTTTATCAAGTAAAAAACCTTGTTCAAAAATAGATTTTTGAGATGTAGACATTAGGCACATATTTGTGTCATACAAATTTATATCTGTCAAAAAATCGTTGGACAATTTTAAAAGTAAATTATCCAATTCCGTTCTCAAAGGTTTGTTATTATCCAAAACTTTCCCGCTACTAAAGAAATTTTCTATTTCTATACGTATGGTATTGGTCTTGTTTCTTATGTTTTCCGTGTTGTATTTGGAATTAAAATTATTGATACTTCTTATACTGAAAAAGCCTGCAATAGTGATACCGACAATAAAAGAGCCTATCAAAGAAAATAAAATACTGCTACGTATTCCGGGACTAAAGGTTTTGAAATGAGGAGAATATCCTCTAAAAAATTCCAAACCAAAAATCATAATAAAGATAAGAAAGAATAAAGAAACGGCTCCAAGTATATTGTAAGGCAAACGATAAAAAAAACAAACAACATAAACATTGTCTTTATCCACAAGATAATAACTCATATATCCGTTTTCGTCCATCCAAAAAGAATTGGAATCCGTACAATTTTTTATATCGTCCGTTTGGAGTTTAGAGTCAAAAATCCTTTGTCCTATGGAATAAACCAAATTGTTTTTGTGATAACGTGCATAAGATAAACTACCCTCTATTTCATCCTCTTTCTCTGATAACAACAAAGTGTAATTCATATTTTTGGAATTTTTCTTTTTCAAACATTCCACAAATATATTTACACTGTCGCTTTTACACAGATATATATAGGTGTTGTTATTGTCTATCTCGTTATCCTCTACCCAAACAAAAGCCGAGTCTATTTGCCTTGCGCCCTTTATTCTCTCTTCGGCATAGGCAAGAATATTGGTATAGTAACCTATTGGTTGCACATACATAGAGTCTTTGTTATCAAATACCAATATACCAACATGATATTTATCCTCCAACTCTTGAAAATAAATATTGGTAGCATATTCTTCGGCTTTAAGGTATTGTCTTTGCTTTACAAGTTTTCCAAATGTCTCATCACTCTCCAATTCCTCTATTTTGCTTACAAATCTTTCCTCTGCATCAGGGCTTCGCTTTTGGGATATTTCTTTTGTTTTGGCTTCTATTTTTGTTCTTATGTTTTTATAGAAAAACATTTCCATAACAGAACCATAAACTATGGAGATAAAGAGAAGTAACAAAATTTTTTTTGAAAGAATAAACTTCTTATTTTTAGAAGGTTCTGCTATTTGAGAGGTGAAACAAAAAAGTAAATATCCCTGTGTTACAAGTATGATAAAGAATAAAACATTGGTATAATGTATTTGTTGGGTATAAATATAAAAAGAAAATTGAGGACAAAAAGAAGACAGATAATAAACTATAAGACCACTCACAATATAAGAGGGAAGCAGTATGGAAATAATCACAAAAGATTTTCTATGTTTTATCTTTATCTGTCTGATAAGAAAAAGCAATATGTAAAAAACACTCATCACCACCAAAACATCCGAAACAAAGACTTGCCATTCGGCTATAAGTTCTTTATATGTGCAGTTGTCCAAATAAAAAGCGGTGTGTCCGTTGATAGTTATGGGATGTGTTGTTTTTTCTTTGGAAATATTTACATCTTTGCCAAGAGAGAAAGGAGGATTGTATTTGTTTTGAGTATATAGGTTTTGATTGGCAAAATTGTTTTTAATCAAATAGAGATAAACAAAAAGAGAGTCTTCTTTTTGATAAGTCTTTTTTAAATAAATACCGTTTGGTAAAAAAGCAATGTTACTATTATCCTCAACATATTTGGTTATATCTATGGTGTTGACCGACCAATAAACCAAACTATCTTTGACAAAAACGAATTTTTCTCCTTCTTGCTCTATATTGTTGTATGTTTTATTTATATCGTTTTGAAAACGTTGTAACTCTGAGTATGGTTTAATGTTAATGAGTATAAACCATATTAACTCAAAAATCAACAACAATAATATTAAATAAAAGGTTTGTCGTTTTTTGTTTCTAACCATTGCCAAGAAATAATAGTTGTATCTTTATTTTTTTAGATATGTTGCAATACGCCTTCTATTATTCGCAACAAGTTTGAATTTGCTCTTGCTACATTGTCCAATACTTCTTGGTGAGAAGGTTCTTGAGTAATCTCTTCATTGAAAACATTGCTTATCACAGAGAGTCCCAAAACTTTCATACCAGCATGAGCAGCCACTATAACCTCAGGCACAGTAGACATACCAACGGCAGAAATACCCAAAGTTCTAAACATAACGTATTCTGCATTTGTCTCAAAACTTGGTCCTGTATTGCCAACATACACACCTTGTTTTATGGCTATATTTTCTTTTTTTGCAACTTGCTTTGTTATGTCTATCAAATTTTTATCATAAACCTCACTCATAGAGGGAAATCTTGTGCCGAGTCTTTCGTCATTTGCTCCGACCAAAGGGTTTGGCATACGAGAAATATGGTCGGTAATAATCATTATATCGCCCGTATTAAAATCCTTGTTTACACCTCCGGCTGCATTGGTAACTATCAAAGTTTTTATACCCAAAAGTTGCATTACTCTTATAGGAAATGTAACCTCTTGCATGGAATAACCTTCATAAAAATGAAATCTTCCTTGCATACAAACAACCCCTTTGTTTTCCATTCTACCCAAAACCAAATTTCCCTTATGACCTTTTACTGTTGAAATCGGAAAATTGGGAATTTCCTTATAAGGAATAATAGTTTTGTCTTCCAAATTATCGGCAAAGGAAGACAACCCGCTACCAAGTATTATACCTATTTGAGGCTTAAAATTACAAAGTGAATTTATGTAATTCTTACTTTCCTCTATTTTTTCATACGTTATCATTTCTATTTTTTATTGTTTATTACTTTTTGATTTTTTTATTGATACATAAGATTACAACCTCTTATATCAGAGTATTCCACTCTACCCAAAATGCCAAAACTTTTGTTTGCAAATTTTATGCCCAAATCTTGAGTTTCAATAAAACAGCAAGAAGTTATATTGGCAAGGTCTATTATATTGATTATTCCACGCTTGTTTTCTGTGAGTATATTTTTGTAATCATTGATTTCTTTTATAAATACACTCATTTGCTTTGGTGTAAAAAAAACACCGTTGCCTTTTGAATAGGCTTGAGAAAACAATTCGCACATACCATACTCTGAGGCTATGTTTGAAACTTTGAATCTCTGTTTAAGAATATCATGTACTTCCTTTTTTGGTAGTTCTTTGCGTCTGCCTTTCATTCCTCCCGTTTCAAAGATTATTGTGTTACTCAAATTCAATTCATAATTCTCCGCCAAATCAAGCAAAGCATAGGTTACTCCAAAAAGAATTGTAGGTATATTTTGCCTTTTATTGTCCAAAAGAATATTTGCAACTTCTTTCAAATCATTAGCATAAAAACCACTTTGCTTATAATGGCTCTTTTTTACAAAGGCATCCATCATACAAATCAGAGAGGAATGTCCTTGTTCCAAATAATTGGGCAGCAAACAAATAAAAGCGTAGTTTTCCACACCTTTAAAAAACTGAGAAAAACAATCAAAAGTATTTTCAATATAATAGTCTTTGCTGTAAACCAAATGTTTGCTTCTTTGCAAAGAGGCTGTGCCGGAGGAAAGAAAGTAATCCTCCTCTTTTTGTTGTGCAGAACAAGTAATATTGTGAGATTTAAACAACTCTATGGGTAAAAAAGGAATATCTTCAAAAGAATTTATTTTTCTTGCATCACACTTAAGCAAATCGCACCACTTTCTATAAATCTCATTGTTGTTATATTGAAATACAAAAGCCTCTTTGGAAAGAGAAAAAAAATCGTTTTGACTTTGTATTTTGTTTAATTTTTGTCTCCATTCTTTCAAAAATTCCTTTACCTGCATAACCAACCTTTCAAAAAAAACAATAACGCTATACAATCACAAATAAAAATTTACTTTTCTTGCCAATCAAGATAGGAAGGAAATTTTTCCCTACTCTTATCTAATGATTGCTTATCTATATTGTAATAATGTATAATATTTTCCCAATTTTTTGTCTCCGCTACAAATTCTCCCTTTGAATCTATCACACAACTATCCCCCGAATACATTAATTCTTTACCATCTTTTCCCTGTCTGTTAACACCAATTACGTATGATTGATTTTCTATAGCGCGGGCTTGTAAAAGTTTTTTCCATTGCTCCCTTCTATCACTTGGCCACGAAGCCACGTAAATAAGAACATCATACAAAAATTCCTCCTCCTTAAAAGAATTTCTACTACAAGCAGGAAAACGCAAATCGTAACAGATTAGTAATTTGAATTTTATGTCTTTGTACTTGATAACAACATCTTTTTGGTTGCCTGCCGTGAGTTTTTTTATTTCATCAGACAGAGAAAACAAATTTACCTTGTTATAAAAAACTTCCTGCTTAGGTGTTATAAAATAATGTCTGTTGTAATACTTACCTTCATTCTCTACCAATAGACTCCCGTCTATGGCTATATTTGCATTCAAAGTAAAATCTCTCATTAACTTCAACCCCTTTTCCCCGCTCACTTGGGCTAAGGAATTATCAAAAACAAATCCCGTCAAAAACATTTCGGGCAGAATGACCAAATCAGTATCCAAATCCACTTTGCTCAATAAAAGTTTTACATACTGAAAATTCAAATCTATATCATTGTCTTTTATTTCTGTTTGTATCAACGCTACTTTCATAAACTTCTCTTTTCCACTTTTTCTGCAAAGTTACATCAAATATTTCATTGGTGTTGGAAATGTATCTTTTTGTGGAATAAAAAGTTTTTACTACCTTTGCAAAATATAAACCAATTATAAAAATACTTAAAAGATGAAAAAAATCACACTATTGCTACTGATTTCTTTGTTTGCTTTTGCTCCTTTGGTTAAGGCAGATGAGGGTATGTGGCTTTTGATGTATTTGGATAAGCAGACCTATAAAGATATGAAATCTAAGGGTTTGAAACTTACTTCAAAACAAATCTATGACATAAACAAAGCCTCTTTGAAGGATGCCATTATTCAGTTTGGCAGAGGCTGTACGGGTGAAATAGTATCAGACCAAGGGCTTATACTAACCAACCACCATTGCGGTTATTCGTGGATACAATCACATTCCACCATTGACCACGATTATCTTTCCAATGGTTTTTGGGCTTATAACAAAAACGAGGAATTGCCAAACCCGGGACTTACCGCCAAATTCTTTATTCGTATGGAGGATGTCAGCGACCAGGTTTTGCAGGGGGTAACAAACAACACTTCTGAAGAAGAAAGGCTTAGCATCGTAAGAAAAAATTCAAAAAAAGTTATAGAATCTGCGACAAAAGGCACAACCTACACAGGCGAAGTTGCCACCATGTTTAACGGAAATCAATACATACTTTTTATTTACGAAATATACAAAGATGTTCGTTTGGTAGGTACTCCTCCTCAGTCCATAGGTAAATTTGGCTCTGATACTGACAATTGGATGTGGCCAAGACATACGGGCGACTTTTCTATTTTTAGAGTTTATACGGATAAAGACGGCAAACCTGCAGAATACTCGGCTGATAATATTCCTATGAAACCAAAGCACTATTTACCTATTTCTCTTAAAGGTGTAAAGAATAATGATTTTGCTATGGTTATGGGCTACCCGGGAACAACGGATAGATTTCTTCCCTCTGCAGGAGTAAAACAAGCCATAGATATTTACAACCCTTCTGTTGTAACGGCTCGTGAGGCTCTTCGCAATGTTATGGACAAGGATATGAAAGCAGACCCTAAGGTTAGAATACAATATGCAGCCAAATTTGCTTCCCTTTCCAATTATTGGAAATTTTACATAGGACAAACCCAATGTTTGAAACGTCTTAATGTTTATGGTACCAAATTGGAATTGGAAAACCGCTTTGCCTCTTGGATAAAAGAAGATAAGACAGGCGAAAGACAAAAGCTATATGGCAATGTATTGGAGGATATTCAAAATTACTATAACAAAAACGGAGAGTATGATTATCTGAGAGTTTATGCAAACGAAGCCATATTCAGAGGAGCAAGTATATTTGGCATAGCAATGCGTTTGGAAAGATATGAAAAAGAAATAACCTCCAACGACAAAGCCGTCAGAGATGCTTTAATCAAAGATTGGGAAAACTATCTTGACGGAGTATTCAAAGATTACAATGCTCTTACCGAAGAAAAACTTATGGCTGCAGGTTTGGATGTTTATTTTAGAAACGTGCCTATGACTTTGCAAAGCCCTGAGTTTTTGAATTATGCTTTTAAATATGGATACAATTTTACTTTGATTGCCAACGATATTTATACCACTTCCAACTTGGTAAGCAAAGAAAAAATAATGAAACTCTTAATAGACGGAGATTGGTCTTTGATACAAAACGACCCAGCTTACATACTTACAAAACAATTCTTGGACAACTATCGTTCCAAAATGACCAACATACAAGAGGACAGGGATAAACTAGCAAAGGCAAATCGTTTGTTTGTCAAGGGAGTGATGGAAATGCAAAGCAACAAACATTTTGCTCCTAATGCCAACTCCACCATTCGTTACACTTACGGACAAGTTAAAAACTACTCTCCAAAAGACGGAGTAACCTATAACTATTACACCACTCTTGACGGAATTATGGACAAGGAAGACAATTCTTCTTGGGAATTTACCGTACCTGCAAAACTTCGTCAATTGTATGAAACAAAGGACTATGGACAATATGGTGTTGATGGCACTGTGCCTGTTTGTTTCCTTAGCAATTTGGACATAACTGGAGGTAACTCTGGCTCTCCTACCTTGAATGCAAAAGGAGAGTTAATAGGTTTGGCTTTTGACGGCAATTGGGAAGCGATGAGCGGTAACATAGCCTTTAATCCTGATTTGCAAAGATGTATTTCTGTCGATATACGTTACGTATTGTTTATTATAGACAAGTTTGCAGGAGCAACCAACCTTATCAACGAAATGAAAATTGTTAAATAAATAGAAATCACACAACTAAAATGCGGAATATGTTTTCAAAAGAAAGCATTTCCGCATTTTGTTTTTAAAACAAATATTGCCTATTTTGAAAATTATTATCAAAATTTTAGCAAATAAAAAAATTGTACTATCTTTGCAAAATCATTGTTAAAAACATTATTAGAAGTAATAACTAAAAAACGTAAGACATAATGAAATTAATCAAACTTGCTTCCATAACAAAGAAACTTTGCATAGGAGCGTTGGGTGCTTTCCTTTTGATATTTCTTCCATTTCACATGGGTATGAATCTTTGCATACTTAGAGAAGACGGGGGAGAGTGGTATAGAAATGTTTGCCATTTTATGGGAACAAACTACATAGTTAAAGTTTTTGAAGTGATACTTTTGGCTTGTGTGGTGTTGCACATAGTGGTAACGTTGTTGGTTACTTTAGAAAATTATATGGCTCGTCCTGTGCGTTATGCTGTTCCCAACAAATCAAAAACAGGTAGCGGAAGTAAATATATGGCTGTTACAGGAGCAATACTTTTGGTTTTCCTTATAATACATTTTGTTGATTTTTATTTTGCAAAATCAGGTTTAGTTGAGGGAAAATATGTTGTTAAAACGGAGAAAGTAGACAAGTATTATCAACAAAAAGGTGCTGAGATTCAAAACAGATTAAAGGAGAAAATTGACAAAGGTCAGTTGAGCCAAGATGATATTCAATCCTCACCGGAGTTCAATGAACTTATGGAATTGCAATCGGGAATGATGAATATTCAAGTTCTTTCTCAAGAGAAAATATCCTCGGATGGTAAGTATCTTGTAAACTTGACCAAGAGCGAAGTAACCAAGAATTTTGCGAAAGACTTTAAAGAATATGAGCCGGATTTCTATAATATGGCAAAGGATAAATTTAAGAGTCCTTTATATGTGTTGATTTATCTTTTGGCTTTCATAGTATTGGGAATACACTTGTATCATGGAGTTGCTTCTGTTTTCCAAACATACGGCTTAAACGTGGCAAAATATTCAAAAGCCATAGATTATTTGGCTTTGATATACGCGATAGTTATACCTGTAGGCTTTGCTTTGGTACCTATCATAGGACACATAATGAAATAAGTTAGTATTTTTTCATTACATAAAAAAATAAGGATGAGACTATGTGGTTTTGTCCTTATTTTTTAATAAACAATAATTTATGAATAGTATCTTCATAGTTTTACCCATACTATGTATTTTGATGTTTGAACTCGGATTAAACCTCAAAATACAGGATTTTGCCCTTATATTAAAAAAGCCCAAAGCGGTTATTATAGGTTTGATAGGGCAACTTATTCTGTTGCCTTGGGCTGCTTTTGTAATATGCAAGATATTCAGAGCAGAGGGCGTGTTTTTTATAGGTATTATGCTTATTGCCTGTTGTCCGGGAGGTTCTTCTTCAAATGTATTTTCGCTTTTGGCAAAAGGAGACGTGGCTTTGAGTGTTTCGCTTACTGCTTTGAGTAGTGTGATAACACTTTTTACCCTGCCTTTGATTATGAGTTTTGTAACAGATTATGTCGGGCACAGTGTAGGAATAACTCTTCCTGTGCAAAATCTTTTATTGCAAAATCTTTTATTAATGTTCCTGCCCATAATTATAGGAATTGCTTTGAATTACAAAAAAAAATCTTTGGCTCAGAAAATAGAAAAAGTACTCTCCAAATTGGCTTTTCCTTTACTGATGTTGTTGGCACTTGTGTTTTTTGTACAAAATTACAGAGTGATTTTTGATAATATTTTTTATTTGGGTGCATGTGTTATAAGTTTATTGTTCGTCTCTATATTTTTAGCTTATTCGCTTAGCAAATTTTTTTCTTTGAGTAAAAAAGAAAATCGTACCATAGTTATAGAAGTCGGCATGCAAAACGCCGCTCAAGCCATAGCCATAGCCTCTTCTCCGTTTATTTTTAACAATAGTGCCATTGCCATACCTGCCATTATTTATGCTTTGTTGATGAATGTGGTTTTGCTTACTTTTGTCGGTGTTATAAAATATAGACGCAATGATTAAGGATTTATTACCTGACTTTTCCGTAGGACTTTCTCCTATGGATGATATTACCACTTTTGAATATAGAGAGTTGTGCAAAGAGTTTGGAGCAGATGTTTTATTTACCGAGTTTGTTTCTTCCGATGCTTTGATAAGAGATGTGGAAAAAAGTTATAAAAAAATAGAATTTTCCGACAAACAGCACCCTATTGCCATACAAATATTTGGGTCTGATGAAAAAACTCTTGTACAGGCGGCTCAAAAAGTTGAAACCCTCTCACCCGATTGGATAGATATAAATTGGGGCTGTCCCATGAAAAGAATAGCAGGCAAAGGAGCGGGTAGTGGAATTTTACAGGATATTCCCAAAATGATACAACTAACAAAAGCCGTTGTAAATAGCGTTAAACTTCCGGTGAGTGTCAAAACCCGCTTGGGCTATGATGAAAATCACAAAATAATAGTTGAACTTGCCGAAAGATTGCAAGATGTAGGCATACAACTCATTAGTATACACGGACGTTGCAAAACTCAAATGTATAGAGGCGAGGCAGACTGGACTTTAATAGGCAAAACAAAGGAAAATCCACGTTTAAAAATTCCTGTTTTTGGCAATGGAGATATAAATAGCGTTGATAAATTTTGGGAATATAAACAAAGATATAATTTGGATGGTATTTTGATAGGCAGACATGCTGTGGGTAACCCTTATTTTTTTCTTCAATGCAAGCAAAAAATGAAAGGAGAGCAGATATATGAGCCCACATTAAATGAAAAGGTGGATATATGCACAAAACATTTTTTGCATTCATTACAAAGAAACAATAATGAAGAGCAAACCTGTATTTTGATGAGAAAATTTTACCCTCGATATTTTGCAGGTGTCAGAAATTTCAAAAACCTTAAACAGCAACTTTTGATAAGCAAAACAAAACAAGAAGTATTATCATTACTACAACAGGTCAGAGAATTAGAACAAACACAAACAACAATCTAATAAAAATTTCTACCAAACAATATAGGTTGTAACTAAGGCTGACCGAGTATAAAACGAGCCCTAATTTTAGAAAAATGCGTTTACTGATTATCAACAAGTTACAAAATAAATTTTTGCACGCGTTTGGTCAGGTCGTAGAATCTTCGTAACTTTGCATAGAGAAATACCCCTATCACAAAATTCC
>CAZITO010000037.1:0-19409 GCA_964542225.1 uncultured Bacteroidaceae bacterium
TTCTCTATGCAAAGTTACGAAGAAAAACAGACCTGACCAAACGCGTGCAAAAATTTATTTTGTAACTTATTGATTTTCAGTAAACCGATTTTTTTTGTTTTTCTTTTGCTTTTTATGGGTCAGCATAGAGCAAAGCCACACCCGTTGGGTGTTTTATAAGAGCAAAGCCGCACCCACAGGGTGTCTTATAAGGGCAGAGCCGTTATATTTTTTGATAGGTTATAATGGGTTGTTAGGGCTTATGATAAGTTAGCATAATTTATTTTGTTTTTTAACTTTTTTCTTATCTTTGCATTCGGAGTAAAAAATTTGAATAAACCGTATGTTTAATATGTTGCAATTGTTGGTTTCATTATTATGTATTACTGTTGTTTTACTTGTTGTGAGAATAATAATAAGAATACGACTTAAAGATAAATCAAACAAATTATTGGAAAAACTGAAACACATACCTTCATACTCTAAAAAATCCAATGACGAACAAACCGAAAAAAGATTATCCGAAACCAATGAAAGTGAATTTATTGATATTTCTACGGATATAAGCAATAGTTTTCAAGGTGAGATAATATCAGCAAAGCAAAAAAAAGATTTTACCAATTACTATGTTCCATATTTTCAAGAGGCGAGTGCTTTGCTAAAAAAATTTTCTGTTTTTAAAATCACTCCGATTAAAACAATATCAAACTTTGTTAGTAACTTTAAAAATATCAATAAGTTTGTTGAACAACATAATGAAGAGGTCATAAATTTTTTGCTTGATACACACAAAGAATTTTTTGACCATTGTTTGAAATATCCATTGGACAAACAACAAAGGCGCTCTATTGTTGCAGAAGAGGATAATTGTTTGGTTGTCAGTAGTGCCGGTAGTGGTAAAACATCTTCCATTGTCGGCAAGGTTAAATATCTTACCGAAATAAAAAATATACTGCCCGAAAAAATATTGCTTATAAGTTATACAAATAAGGCCGCCGCAGAACTCACCGAAAGAATTGCCACCAAGGGACTGAAAGGTTATACTTTTCATAAGTTGGCAATTGATATTATAGGAAAAACAACAGGGGTTAAGCCTTCCATATGTGATAACACAGATGCTTTATTTATAGATATTTATCACAATTTATTAAAGGATTCTCTTTTTAAACAAAGTGTTTTAAAATATTTTATTGATTATCAAATAGATGAAGAGGAATGGAAAATTCGTAAGGATGAAAGACGAAAGCAACTGTCAGAACAAAAGAACGCAACCTACAGAGCAATGTTTCCCGATATGGATGGTAAAGCCATCTATGTAAGAAGCAAGCAGGAGCAAAAGATATGTTTTGCATTATCATCGCTTGGTGTTAAATTCAGATATGAGGAGGCGTACGAATACCCATTGCAAGATGAAACACACTCGCAGTATCATCCGGATTTTTCCATATATTTTGAACAAAGAGGAACAACCAAACGAATTTATTTGGAACATTTTGGAGTTGATGAACAGGGTTGTGTTCCCGCTTGGTTTGCCAAAGATAAAAATATGACTTACGAAGAGGCTAACCAAAAATATAATGACGGTATAAGTTGGAAAAAATTTGCTCACGAAAAATTCGGCACGCAACTTTTGATAACGACAAGTGCGGATTTTCATTATTCTGAAATCAAAGACAAACTTAAAAAATTGTTACTCGGTGCAAGAGTACCTGTTAAAGAAAAAACCGATGAGGAATTATATGATTTAATTTTACCAAAAGAAAGCAAGCAGGAAAAAGCATTTATCAGGCTTATTGTTACTTTTGTAACATTGTTGAAATCGAGTTGCAAATCTGTTGCTGAGGTTTTGCAACAAGCGAAAAACAACAAAGACAAGAGAAGTGTATATATAATTGAAAATATCTTTCAACCCATATATGAGCGTTATGTAAAAGCATTAAACGACAGCGGCAAAATAGATTTTACCGATGCCATTATTAAAGCCACAGAAATATGTCGTACATTGCAACCGATTAAATATGATTACATAATAGTGGACGAGTTTCAAGATATCTCCCTTGACCGTTATAATTTTTTGAAAGCATTGCGAGAAACTGCTACGCCTGCAAAGTTGTACTGCGTGGGAGATGATTGGCAATCAATATATCGCTTTTCGGGTAGTGATATGGCACTTTTCAACCAATTTTCCGACTATTTCGGTGCAACAGAAATAAATAAGATAGAGACCACATATAGATTTGGAGAGCCGTTGGTTTCGTTGTCTTCTCAATTTGTGCAACGAAATAAGGCCCAAATACAAAAGAATATACATCCGTTTAATTCCGAGATAAGAACAGAATTGGAATTTTATGCTTATGATAGACGTGATTACTGCAATACCATAGAGGAACTTATATCTTCCATTCCTTTGGATAAATCAATTTTCTTGCTGGGACGTTATTCGTTTGACGATTATTACTTATCCTTCATGTATAAGTCCATAAAAGAGGGCAACAGATTTTATTATGTGATAGGAGAAAGAAAAATAGAATTTTTGACCGTACATAAATCAAAGGGACTCGAAGCCGATTATGTAATACTTCTGCAATGCAATAAAGATATTTATGGTTTTCCATCACTTGTCAGTGATGACCCTGTGCTTAACTATGTTTTGACTGAAAGCGACCTATTTCCATACGGCGAAGAACGGAGATTGTTTTATGTGGCAATAACAAGAGCAAAGACGAAAACCATTGTATTGTATGACAAACGTTTTCCGTCCGTGTTTGTAAAAGAGTTTTTACAGCCGGAGAATATTTTGGAGGAAGATTATCTCAAACACCCCAATGCCAATAAAAGATGGAGTAAGAGGGCTGACCGATTTTTGTTGCAGTTACACAGTGAGGGAAAGAGCGTAAAATATATTGCAAACAAAATGGGTAGAAGCCAAACCTCAATCATAATGCGATTAAAAAAACTCAATTCTTTATAATATATTTCAAATTTTCGTTAGTATGTGGTTGATATGTGTTTGTGATTGCAAAGTTTTTTTGTTGTATTATGGAGTTATTGGATATTTTTTGTAAATTTGCCACATTGATTTTTTAATATAAATAGAGTGATGAATTTTACTTATCAGTTATACCAACAAAGCAGCAACCGAACTAACTGAAAGAATGACAACCAATGGACTGAAAGGTTATACTTTTCATAAGTTGGCAATTGATATCATAGGAAAAACAACAGGTGTTAAACCTTCCATTTGTGATAATACGGATGCTTTGTTTATAAATACATATCACAAATTGTTAGATAAATCGTTTTTCAAGAAAAGTATTGTAGAATACTTTATTGACAACCAAACGAATGAAACGTATTGGGAGAAAATTTGGGCATAGAAGAAATTTTGAATATTATAAAAAAATAAGACTTGGTTAAATGGCTAAAATCTTATTGAAACGATTTTACTTTATTATTTGTTGGTGTTGTTTTGCTTTCTTGCAATGACGATACTGCGGAGTATTCCAAACCAGCCAATGGAGAAGATGATTCAGCTGTTGTTTATCAAGGCAATATTATTATGAGCGATGGCTTTAAGCAAGATACAGTAAAGGTTGATATAAATTATTTGAACGATAGTTTAATGACAATAAGGCTTTTTCAAGTGCGTTTTGCCGAAAATATGCCCGTGTCTATAGATATGGAATGGAGAAACCTTGCTTACACCACAAACGACAACAAACAAATATTTTCCGCTGATAGTATAGTTCCATTTGCTTTGGGCGGATATTTGGAGGCTTTTACTTGCTATAATGTTAATGGATACACAACTAATGACACTCTTGTTTTTTCTTTTTCCTGCAAAGACATGACCGCATCTTTTTGCGGAATAAAACAGCCCTGATTGATTTATAAGAATTATTATATATTTTTTTGCAAAAATGATTTGGCAAAGTTACTCTTTAATATTCCGCTTTTCTTTATTTCATCTAACACCATTTAGCGTTTATAAACGCTTTTATATTGAGCTATTCAATACATTTTTTCCATTTTTTGAGGCTATTCCAAAAATTTTCTATACCTTTGTCAAAAATGTAAGAAGAATATGCATAAAAGGATAGTTGTTTTCGCAGTTGCTTTGGTTTTTATGGTGGTTGGTTTTTGTCAGCCACCCTTGCCTGACCACGGCAAGAAAAACAATGTCGGCTGTAAGGGAGGAGATATTTACGAAATAGAAGGACCTCTGACGACCGCCACTGCTTTTATGCTGACATTGGCAACAGGTGCTCTTTTTTACAAAGTAAGAAAAAATATGACAAATATTCAAAAACACAATGAACGATGAAAAGAGTATTATTTTTTTTAGTTCTGTTTCTTTTCTCCGAAGTATCTGCGCAAAGCATTTCATTACAAAACATAGAGGCAAATAGTGTAATCATTTCCTACAACGTAAGCGAACAAGCCCAGTTGTTTATTTATGAAAACGACACAATCTATTATGAGGACTTTTCTTTTATGACCAATACCTCCGGCTCTTACATATATGATAATTTTTTATGGAAAGTGCCTTTTTCTTATCTGAAAACTCCGGGAGCCAAAATGCAACACATCGCTTACTCGGGGGAGGGATTGAAAATGGACAGAAACTCAAAATTTCAAACCCCTCATATAGATATATCAAAAACCAACAATAACGGAGTGTATTCTTATACTTTAAGAGTAGAGTTAAAAAGATTGTCGGGTTCTAAGTCAATGTATATAAAAAACAATTTGGGAGAAGATGTCCATACTCCTACAAACACTTCTTTTTATGTGGATAGCACAAGGACGTTGCCTGATTTTTATCTGACCTTTTTTTCCGACACTGCAAGTAGTGCGGTCAGAGAACACTTGTTAAAAAAAGTAATTATCACCATTCCTCAAGAATATTGCAACAAACAGGCAATAGACCTAATATCAACAAATAACACTCATACAATAAACAATCTTTCTCCCAACACAAAGTACGTTATAGCCTTGGGTACGGATACTTTGTCTTTTACCACTTTGAAAGAAAAAACTTTGGATAGTATAAACAACATAACAACCAATTCGGCAAATGTTTATTTTTCTGAAAACAATACAAGTAATAAAAAACTTAAAGTAATAAATAAAGGCAACACTTATAATTTTGCAGATGATTTATTTATTTCGGAGTTCGCTTACTATGCCAATAATGATTACAACGCCATAGAGTTGTACAATGGAACGGGAAGAGATATTTGTTTAAAAGATTATAAACTAATTTTGCATGCCACTCTACCTTTTGAAAAAACATTTACATACAGAGACACCATAAGACATAATAGCACATTGGTTATATATAATAAGTTTGATATTTCAAACGAAATTGCAAATGCGGGAGAGTTTTATTATGTATCATCATTATTTTATGGCCATAAACCTATAGTTCTTTTACGTAATAATGATACTGTGGATATTTTTGGCAATGTTAATGAAATATCTTTACCCTCTGACACCGGTTGGACTTGCACAAATAACAATGAAATAACATTGAATACCGCAAGATATGATTTAAGACGTAATTCTTCCGTCAACTGCGGAATAAAGCACAATCCGAACAACGGTTTCCCTACCCTATGCAGTGAATGGACGGGAAACAATTCCACAAGTGAGACCAATTTTAGAAATTTTGGTTTGCATACCATGGACAATGTTATTTCGAAAGAAAATATTGCAAATATAAATTTAGGTACTGAGGTTGCACAAGCAAATATAAGCCTTGCAGATGGTTTTTATCAAGTGAATAATCTTGAGGAAAACTCTTATTACGTAGTTTATCTTACTTCTGAAGACGAATCAATAATATATGACTATAAAGGTTTTTTAACCAAAGGTTCCACAAAAAGAACAGCCTCAGGTATTTGGTCAGACGACAATTGGACTGCGGGAGAGCCAACATTTAATTCTGTGGTTGAAATACCTGCCAATATGGAGGTAACGATAACTCCCGGCACTACAGCAAAAGCCGATACATTGATAATAAAAAACGGAGCCTCTTTTAAAAACAACGGTATTTCAAACATAAAAAACTTTGAAATAGAAAAAACTTTTACAGGTTACAACAATGACTCATCAACAACAGCATGGTATCTGATTGGATTGCCTATTGTTGCAAATTCAGACAATCAACACCATATTGCTCAAGCCTTTAATACACGAGACGACAATGATAATATAGACCTTTATTTTTGGAAAGAAGATTATACGGAAAACGATATGCAAGGAATGTGGGCTAATTACAGAGCCTACAATTCTACGGAGCCGTTTTTTGTGCAAACAAAGGGGTATCTTGTTGCTTATGCTAATGATACCACCGATAAATTTAAAGGAGAGATAAACGACAAACCTTCTTATACTCTTTTAAATAACGCAACACTGAGCGGAGACAATTCCAATTTTGGTTGGCATTTGGTTGCCAATCCTTACACTTTCCCCATCACTCTCAGCCAACTGACAAGAAATAATACTGCCGTGCCGAATATTCTTAACACAAATACAGGCAATTATACACCTTTGACCTCAGAGGAAATAACCATTGCTCCTTTTGAAGGCTTTTTTGTACAAGTAACCAATACAAACAACTCTTTGCTTGTGGAAAAGAATGTTTTAACCAATAATTCACCTCGTTTAAAATTTGATGATTTGGAAGAAAGATTGATAACATTTTCTCTTGGTGATGGGGTCTCAGAAGATAAATTTTCAATGGCGTTTGATAACGAAGCAAGTTTGGGGTTGGATTGGCAAACCGACAGTCGTAAACTTAGTGGCTTTGGCTCTGTATCGGAAATATTTGCAACTTTCAACAATGAGAAGTTTGCCCTTAATCATATTCCTTCCTCGCAAGAGGATACTCTTATAATAGATTTGCGTTGCCTTATAAAACACATGGGCAATTACAATATAACATTCAATGAGGCAAATATAAGTCCTTATGACAATGTGTTTCTGATAGATAGGCAAACGGGAGAAGAACTTGTGGACTTATCTCTTTCGCCTTCTTACTCCTTTGTAGCAGACGAAAATATGCCTGAGGATAAGTTTTTATTGAAATTTACTCGTACTTTTTCTTGCGACAACAGTTTGCTTGCTTCTCATTTTATAAATATTTCTCAAAATGATAATACCTTACAAGCATATAGCAATGAGGTTATACGTTTGCTTACTCTGTATTCTGCAGATGGAAAACAAGTTGCTCAAACCTCTGACAATAAAATAACCATACAACAAAAAGGAATATTCTTTTTAACTGTTAAAACCGACAATAATCAAAAAACGTTTAAAATAATAATACTTTAGAAAACTTATAGTAATTACAGGAGGAGGGGTGATAAAATAAAAATGTTCAATGGTGTGCTCTCCCCTACTCTTTTTTGATAGAATATAAAATAAATCGTCCATAAGTGTTTATACTTATGGACGATAGTATTTTTATTCTGTTTGAAAATTATTTTGCGTAATTAACGGCTCGAGTTTCTCTGATAACAGTAACTTTTATCATACCCGGAAATACCATTTCCGTTTGTATTTTTTTAGACAAATCAAAGGAAAGTTGTGTTGCCTCTTGGTCTGTCATTTTATCAGCAGCAACTATAACCCTCAATTCTCTACCGGCTTGAATAGCATAAGTCTTCACAACTCCATCATAAGACATTGCCATTTCTTCCAATTTATTTAAACGACTGATATAAGCCTCAACCACTTCTCGCCTTGCACCCGGTCTTGCACCCGAAATGGCATCACAAATTTGTACTATGGGAGCATAGAGACTCTTCATTTCCACCTCATCATGGTGTGCTCCTATGGCATTACAAACCTCCGGCTTCTCCTTATATTTTTCTGCAAGTTGCATACCGTGAATAGCATGTGGCAATTCTGGTGCATCATCTGGCACCTTACCTATATCGTGTAGTAATCCGGCACGTTTGGCAATCTTTGGATTAAGCCCCAATTCTGCAGCCATAGTGGCGCAAAGATTGGCAACTTCGCGAGAGTGCTGCAACAGATTTTGTCCGTACGAAGAACGATACTTCATCTTGCCTATCATTCTTACCAAATCATGGTGCAAATTAACTATACCAAGGTCTATACAAGTTTTCTTTCCTGTCTCTATTACCTCCTGTTCAACCTGACGTTTGGTTTTTGCAACAACCTCTTCTATACGTGCAGGATGTATTCTGCCGTCAGTAATCAATTTGTGCAAAGAAAGTCTTGCTATCTCCCTACGTATAGGGTCAAAACAAGAAAGAAGTATGGCATCAGGGGAGTCATCTATAATTATTTCTACACCGGTAAGATTTTCCAAAGTACGAATATTTCTTCCTTCCCTACCTATGATTCTACCTTTTACTTCCTCATTTTCAAGATTGAAAACAGAAACCGTATTTTCTATTGCTGTTTCTGTTGCGGTTCTTTGTATGGATTCTACAACAATCTTTTTTGCTTGTTGGTTTGCAGTCATTTTGGCCTCTTCCTCTATCTCCATTATTTTGGCCATAGCATCACTCTTGGCTTCTTCGGTCAGAGTCTCTATAAGTTGTGCCTTAGCCTGTTCTGCACTCAAACCAGCCAATTGTTCCAATTTATGCACGCTCTCCTGATAGGTTTTTTCAACCTCTTGTTGACGCAAAGTAAGTCTTTCGGCTTGTTTTTTAAGATTTTCTTTGGCAAGGTTAAATTCTGCACTTTTTCTCTTAAGTTCCTCTACTTCTTTATTGAAGGCTTGTTCCTTTTGACGCAATTTATTTTCGTTTTGTTGCACCCTGCTATTTCTTTCTTGACATTCTTTTTCATGCTCCGTCTTTAATTGAAGAAAACGCTCTTTTGCTTGCAACATCTTTTCTTTTTTGATAATTTCAGCCTTACTCTCGGCTTCTTTTATCATATTTTCACTTTTTTTCAAAAGTGCTTTTTTCATCTTAGTGGTAGAAAGCCAAACGCCAACACCACAAAACACAATAGCAACCGCTATATACAACACTATACTCATTTGTTTATCCATTTTATCGGACAACCAAATACAGAAAAAGAAAGCCGCATTGCAATGTGAGACAGAGGAGTATCTGCAAAACTCCCGTATCAATGTTTTGGGCACCTATGGGCATCAAGTATCTGCTGTTTCCAAAAGAAAACCTAAAAGGTTGCAGCCCGCTTTTCTCCCATCCGAGTATTCCCTTTACCGTAAATTAATTGTTAAGTTTGCGAACTGTTATCTCAAACATTCAATACGGCTATTTCTTAATTTATTTCAAATAACGACACACTTTATTCCAAATTCTCAAATCAAAACAAGGTTAATTCGTCCGTTTTATCTTCTTCAATTTTACGAGACATATCTATATCGGTTATTTCAGTAGGTTCGCCCATTGTTTTTGGACTTGCTTGCTTAGTATCGATAGTTTTCTTGGCTTCATTATTCTCAGTATTGAGTTTAAGAATCTGGTCAAGTAAATTATTTATATCTTTTGCTATCTTAAGGTCTTGCTCAGAAATAACATTATTTAAACGCTCCTCTTGTTTGAGATTGGAAACAACGGCTTGCAGTAAAACCATTGCCATCAAATCCTGTTTATCTCTGTGTGCAGACTTTTGAGCATAAAATTGTAGACTTTCTTTGATAGAATCACAAGCACGCAAAAACAACTCCTCTTCGTCCTTTTTTACTCTGACATTATAGTCTCTTTGTACTATTTTTATTGTTATGTTTTTCGTTTCCTCCATACCCTATCAAATATTATCAACACTTTCTTTGGTGGAAACCAAAGTAATACTTCTATCTATTTTATTTAACAAATCGTCTATTATCAATCTGTATTCGGCTAATTCCGAATTGTTATTAATTATATTTTCTGTTCCTTGTACTTTTTCTTTATTTAAATTATTATTTTCTTTTAGTCGCTCTATCTCTCTTTTTAAACTGTCTATCTCCAAATTCTTTTGATGTAAAACCTCTTCCAAATTAACTTTTTCAAAAGCCAATTGTTTCACTTTACTCTCTATATCAACTAATATATTCTGCAATTCCTCCATTCAAAAGCAACTTTTCTTCTATGCAAATTTAATAAAATTCTAATTACTACAACAATTTTTTTACTCTATAGGCAAATTATGACCCATTCTTTCCTTTTTGGTAAGCAAGTAGTCGTGGTTGTAATTGTTTGGTTTAACAACAATAGGCACTGTTTCCGATATTTTTATACCAAAGCCTTCCAAACCAGCTCTTTTTTGTGGGTTATTTGTCATAAGTCTCAAATTAGTTGCATTCATATCTCTAAGAATTTGGGCACCTATGCCATAGTTTCTTTCGTCCGGCTTAAAGCCCAAAGCCACATTGGCATCAACGGTATCCATACCTTGTTCTTGCAAATGATAAGCATGTAATTTATTTACCAATCCTATACCTCTACCCTCTTGATTTAGGTAAAGAACAACACCTTTTCCTTCTTTTTCCACCATTTGCATAGCAGCATGTAATTGGTCTCCGCAATCACATTTCATACTTCCAAAAATATCTCCCGTAGCACAACAAGAATGAACTCTGCAAAGAATAGGCTCATCTTTTTCCCACTCTCCTTTTTTCAAAGCAAGGTGTGTTACTCCTGTATTTTTTTCCGTATAAGCTATGATTTTGAAATTTCCCCAATGAGTAGGCAAATTAACCTCTTCTTCTTTTTCAATAAGTTTTTCGTGTTCCAAACGATAAGCAATAAGGTCTTTTATGGCAATGATTTTGAGGTCGTATTTTTTGGCAAATTCCATCAACTGAGGCAAACGTGCCATAGAACCATCATCATTCATTATCTCCATCAATGCTCCCGCAGGATACATTCCCGTAAGTTTGCACAAATCAACAACGGCTTCCGTATGCCCTGCCCTTTTCAAAACGCCCAAATCTTGAGCATACAAAGGGTTAATATGTCCCGGTCTGCCAAAATCTTGTGGTTTAGCCTCAGGGTTGGCAAGCCATTTTATGGTCTCTGCCCTATCGTGTGAGGAAACACCTGTGGAACAACCCTCTAACTTATCTACAGTAACAGTAAACGGAGTACCAAGCATGGAAGTATTATCAGCCACTTGTACGGGCAGTTCCAATTCCTTGCAACGAGAAAGAGTTATAGGTACACACAAAACTCCCCTCGCATTTTTGAGCATAAAATTGACTTTATCCGGAGTTATTTTTTCAGCGGCAAGCACCAAATCTCCCTCATTTTCTCTATCTTCATCATCAACAACAACAAGAAAATTACCTTTTTTAAACTCTTCTAATCCCTCTTCTATGGTGTTTAATCTAATATTCATTTCTTACTCTCTTTATTTAATAGAGTGCAAAGTTAATAAAATTTTTGTTGGTAAACTGTTTTTGCTCCTCTTTTTTGAATTACAAAATATATAAATTGTTACTTTTCTATCTCCATAGATAAATTTTCCCAATCTGCCATAAGTTCAGTGAGTTTATCTTTTTTTGTTTGATAATCAGAATAAAATGTATTGTCTTGTGGAGCATTGTTTATTTTTTGTTCCATTGCGTTTATTTCTTTCTCCAAATCCTCTATCTCCTGTTCTATTTTTTGTAAGGCATTTCTCTTTTTACGAATTTCTTTTTCCCTTTCCTTGTTTTGTTCAAAGAGTTTTTTGTTTTCTGATATGGTTTTGTTTTCTTTCTTTATTTTAGGAATGTTTGTAAGATTCATTTCCTCCAATTGTGATATTTTTTTCATTTCCAAAAAATCAAATATATCACAATGGTATTCTTTTATCTTATGGTCCTTAAATTCGTATAACACATCAGGCAATCCTTGTAAAAAATCCCTATCGTGCGAAACCAAAATACAAGTACCATCATATCTCAAAAGAGCGTTTTTTAAAATATCTTTTGAGTCCAAATCCAAGTGATTGGTAGGCTCGTCTAAAACCAAAAGATTTACCTCCGAAAGCATTAATTTGGCAAGAGCCAATCTCATTTTTTCTCCTCCGGAAAGCACCTTAACTTTTTTCTCTATATCTTGCTCATCAAAAAGAAAACCACCCAAAATACTTCTTATTCTTGTTCTGACTTCACCTTTTGCAATATCATCTATGGTTTCAAAGACCGTTTTTTCGCCATCCAAGAGCGCCGCTTGATTTTGAGCAAAATAACCTATTTTAACATTTGTTCCTATGGCACATTTGCCCGAGTAATCCGTTATTTCTCCAACAATAATCTTTGAAAGTGTTGACTTACCCTCACCATTTCTACCTACAAAGGCTATTTTTTTGCCTTTTTCTATTAGCAAATCTATGTTATCAATAATGTTTTTTTGTCCATAATTTTTTGATAGACCTTTGATATCCACAATAATTTTGCCACAATGCGGAGCCTTTGGAAATTGGAAGTGTATGGAAGCAGTGTCTATATCATCAATGGCTATTCTCTCCATTTTGTCCAACATTTTTATTTTGCTTTGTACTTGTCGGGCTTTTGTTGCTTTGTATCTGAAACGTTCTATAAATTTTTCTATTTCATTTATCTGTCTTTGTTGATTTATCATTTGAGAATTTTGGTTGTCAATTCTTTGTCTGTGCAATTCTACATATGCAGAATAATTGACTTTGTAATCATAGATTTTACCGGCAGTTATTTCTATTGTACGTTTAGTTATATTGTCGAGAAAACATCTATCATGTGAAACTATGATAACCGAGCCGTAGTAATGTATAAGAAAATTTTCCAACCAAGTAATAGACTCTATATCCAAATGGTTTGTAGGCTCATCCAAAAGAATTAGATTTGGTTTTTTTAGAAGTATTTTTGCCAACTCCACCCTCATTTGCCAACCACTGCTAAACTCTGTCATACTTCTATTGAAGTCCTCTCTTTTAAAACCTAAGCCTAACAACACTTTTTCTGTCTGAGGCTCTGCGGTCTTTGCGTCCAACATCAACAATTTTTCATTTAACTCATTTTGTTCTATAATAAGATTTTCATATTCTTTACTATGATAGTCTTCTCTTTTAGAGAGTTCATTATTGATTTTGTCTATTTTGTTTGACAAAATTTTTATTTCGTCAAATGCTTTCATTGCCTCTTGCAAAACGGTTGTAGTACAAGAAGGTATCATTTCTTGTGGTAAATATCCTATGGTTTGAGACTTACTTTTTATAATACTCCCGCTTTCAAAATCCATTTTGCCACAGAGTATTTTTAAAAGAGTGGACTTACCGGCACCATTTTTACCCACCAAACCTATTCTATCCTTGTCCCCTATGGAAAAAGATACGTTGTCAAAAAGTTTATCTCCATTAAAAGAAACAGAAAGATTATTTATATTTATCATACTCGTTTTTTCATTACAAAAAAGACGAGAACACTTTTGCACTCGTCTCTACATATATTTAAAATTTATTTTCTCCTATTGTAGGTTGAATCTTATAGGCAGATTGAATTGCTGACGAACAGGCTTTCCTCTTTGTTTTGCAGGTTTCCATTTTGGCATCATCTTTACCACTCTGATAGCCTCTTCTCCACAACCGGAACCTATATCACGCAAAACCTTTATATCTGTCAAACTTCCATCTCTCTCAACCACAAAAGTTACATAAACCAAACCTTGTGTTCCTGTCTCTCTTGCCTGTGCAGGGTATTTTAGATTGGCACCCAAGAACTCATTTAATTTTGCCGCACCACCCGGAAATTCACTTGAAGACTCAACAACGGTAAATATCGTAACCTCATCATCATCCACAACCTCTTCCTCTGTCTTTACCTCTACCTTTGGAATGAATACCTCTGCATTACCTTCGTTTGCAAAATTATCCAAGCTAAAAGCGTTTTGCAACTCTTGGTCGTCATCCACAATTTCAAAGTCCATGGACTGCTGTTGTTCCACTTCTTGCTGAGGAGGTTCCGGCTCATCTTGTTTGGTTTGTATTATCATTTCCTCCACCTGAGCCACTGTTTCGGTTACCATTACCGCTTCCTCGCCTTTATCATAAGTTTTCCATTCAAAAGCACATATCACTATCGCAAGCGCTACAACAAGACCCGCTTCAAAGAACAATCCTTTGGTTCTTTCAAGATTGGCTTTTTCTGATTTTTTAGCTTCCATATCTAAACAATATTTCTTTTCTATTCTAACGCAATATTTTAGAGTTTATTGCTTACTATACTCTTTTTTCAAGTTGCTAAATTACTAAAATTATACAATATAACAGCAACTTTTTTATAAAAAAATCTTATCTTTATTATGTAACTTATTTAAAATTAAAACGATAAGCATTAATAAGAAAAACTACTTCCTCCCAAAAACTCTCTCATTATAGAGGTAGGAGGTATGTAATTTGAATTTATTGTAGCAAAATTTTCCAAAAATCCATGCAACCTACGAGCAGTGGCAAACGCTACCGAGGTTTGTGGTACTTGCATAAGAAGTGGGTCGCAATAGTTTTTCAATACTCCTATCTCATATAGTAAGGATGAATTAAATATACTGTCTGCGTTTTCTTGATAAGGGAAAATATGTTTTTCTTCGCCTTTTCTTACATTATTCCACATTAAAAGGGTTTTTTCTGCAGAGGCTCCTCTATAATTAAAATCTCTTACTATTCTTCTTATCAATCTGTTGTCGCTCGTACTTATTCTATTATGAGTATCCAAGGCAAGTTGTGTCAGTGCAGATACAAAAACTAAATATTTATTTTTTCTATCTATTGTTTTGGATAATTGTGGGTTGAGAGCATGTATTCCTTCTATTATGACTATGGTATTGTCCGACAATTGCAAATTTTTATTACTTCTTTCTCTTTGTCCCGTAACAAAATTAAATCTTGGCAATTCTATTTGTTTACCCTCCAATAAGTCTTGCATTTGCTTATTGAAAAACTCCAAATCAAGAGCCTCCAAACACTCAAAATCATAATCTCCATTCTCATCCTTAGGAGTATGTTCTCTATCAAGAAAATAATCATCCAAAGAAATGGTTAAAGGTTTTATTCCCAACACAGCCAAATGCACTGCTATACGTTTGCAAGATGTTGTTTTGCCCGAAGAGGAAGGACCTGCCAAAAAAACAAACCTCACTTTATCTTTTCTTTGATAAATTTCCTTTGCAATGGCGGAATATTTATTTTCGTGCAGGGCTTCCGAAATTTGTATTATTTGATTTTGAAGTCCGTCATTTACAACTTTGTTAAGAACGGGAATATAAGGCACTTTAAGTATTTCAACCCAGTGTTTATGCTCTTGAAAGATTGAGAAAAGTTTTGGCTGTTGTTGTAAAAGCGCCGGCTGTTTAAAATCAAATTTTTCATCCGGTAAAAGCAAAGAAAAACCTTTTTCGTATGGCAAAACATCAAAGACGCTCAAATAAGAGGTTGAAGGTACTTTTTCAGAAAACAAAGCATTAACCGTTCCGTCCAATATATCCACGTCCGTATAAAGTTTTTGACGAGAACGTATAAGGTCAGCCTTAGCCTTTAAACCGACTTTATCAAACAATTCCGCCGCTTGTTCTGAGGGATAAACTTTTTTTTCAAAAGGAATGTTTTTTTCTACAAGTTGCAACATTTTTTCCTTTATGTTTTTTGCAATTTCCTCCTTATTGCCTTCCACATTTTGCAACTCTACGTAATAACTATCTCTCATGGAATGCAAAACAGACATTTCCCCTTTGGTATAAAGTTCTTTTACGGCTTTATACATCAACATTATAAGGGAGGAAATATACATTTGTTTTCCAATTGAAGATTTTATATCAAAAAATTCTACCTGTTTCGGAGTATATAATTTGTAATTAAGATTACGTATTTTGTTGTTGATATATGCTCCAAGTATATGTTTGTTGTCCTCTATACCGGCATAATTTATTATCTCTTGGGCGCTTGTACCCGAAGGAACAAGAAATTTTTTATCGGTATTTACGCAATATATTTCTATCATCATGGTCTTGTCTTGTAATTGTTTATTTATGAACGCAATTTCTTTAAATTTATTTACTTATTCTGTTATTTTTTTATTTGAAGTAAAAAAAATAATAGAATAGGTAGGAAAACATATATATATTTAAGTATTATAAAGGAATTGCAATAAAAAAAGTTTTTATAATTTTGCAACAGAAGGTAATTTTTAGAGTTGTATATTATAAATAAAGAGAGAATATAATGAAAAAATCAAAAATTTTTGTTTTTGTGTGGGCAAGTATATTTTCCATAATATCTTTTGCTCAACAACCCGATTTGTTACATGGAGATAATCTTGATTTTACGTACGGAACATCAGGATGGAAAGGTGCAGCAGGCAGCTATAATAACAGTACGGCCTCCTCACCTAACTGGAGTCAGTCAAATACGTATACGGAAATAACTACCGCAAAAGATGGATGTAATTCAAATTTATTTACCATTATAACTGATACAAATGCAACTGACCCTCATACCAATAATGCGTTGAGAAAAGTTCCTACTCATTTAGGAGTCACAAAATCATTACAAGTAAATAATGACGCTCCTCAATGTCTTCCAAATTATTCACAAGCAAGTTATGATATGATGGTTGATGATGACAATTGTTTGTTATCCATTTATTATGCTATAGTATTGGAAGCACCGGGACATAGCGGTTATATTAACCCTACCTTCCAAATAGATGTTATCCGTACAAGCGATAATCAGCAGATAAGCGATTGTTCTTTTTGGGAAATGCAGGGTGTAACACCTATTCCTGCGGGAAGTATATTTTTGCAGGGACAAAGTAGTGGATATAGTGATAGTTGGATATATTGTCCGTGGCAACAAGTAAAAATTAATCTTGCAAACTATATAGGAGAAAGTATTACCATAAGAGTAAGAATTGGTGATTGTGGTTATAATTTTCATGCAGGCTATGGTTATATTTGTGCAAAAGCGGAAAAACCTACCATTGAAGTAGCAGGATGTTCTGGGGAAGGAAATGTAATCACAGAAGCAATAGCACCTGATGGATTTGACTCTTATAAATGGTTTAGGGTTACTCGTACCTCTGTTTCTCAATCCTCACTTGAAAACTTAGAACCAGCCGACAATTCTCTTGAAGTACTTGGAACAAACAGAATACTTCAAGTAACCGAAGATATGATGCAAGGACAAACTACTCAATACTTCGCAGTAAAACTTATTTCTCCTCGTACTCAAACAACAAGACCTAATTGTGTAGCCTATATAAAAGCAACGGTTAATGATATAAGACCAAATTTTGACGATATTACATACGAACCGGTAAATCCTTTAAGCGAAGAAGATGAAGTAGGATTTGAGTTTACACAAGTAAGACAACGTACAGAGGACTCCCCTATGTCTTTTCAATCATTGGATTTTGGAGATGGTCATAGTATAGAATTTGAAAAAAACCTTGAAAACAATATTTGGTCAGTTTCTTCCACTACACCGGAAAATGATAACTCTACAAGAGTAACCCTAAACGCAAATCAAAGTATAGACACAGTTTATCACACATATTCTCCGGGTAACTATGTAGCAACAAGATACGCAACCTCATACTACGTAGTAGAGGGAGATGAAGGCAACGATACCATATACTGCACAAGACACGATACCATTCATATAGCAGTGGCGGAAAGACCAAGCATATTATTACAAGCAACAGATACTATATGCATTGGAGCAAGCGACACTATTTTTGCCTCTTCACCTGACAATGCTCCAGAAGTAGTTGCAAACTATAAATATTACTGGTGGTACAATATAGAAGACACTGTATCTGAAGCCATAAATGTGGGTAATAGTTTTATTCTGAACGATGTTAATGAAAATACTTCCGTAGTGGTTAAGGTATTGGATGAAGTAAATGGTTTTTACAGATTTGGATACTTTACTGTATATGTACAAGAATTTCCTGATATTTCTTTGGAAGGAGATACTATGCTTTGTATGGGACAAATGGCAAATATAACAGCAAGCGACCAAACAGGAAATACTCAAGCAATGCAATGGTCATTTGTTAATCCGGGAGATAATCCTCGTATTACAGACCCTTCAACAAATCCTGTGCTTTCCTTCTACCCTACTAAAGACACAGTGGTTTATCTCATATGTGAAACATCTGCCGGTTGTATATCTCATAAAGGAATAAATATAATTATGACAGACCCTAAAGTAAGTAGCGATAAAATAAATGTCTGT
This sequence comes from uncultured Bacteroidaceae bacterium, assembly GCA_964542225.1. GTDB lineage: Bacteria > Bacteroidota > Bacteroidia > Bacteroidales > P3 > Scybalousia_A. The sequence continues at coordinate 18,169 of CAZITO010000037.1, forward strand.
CCTAATGAGGAGGTTACTCTTATTGGTAGCAACGCTGTTGATTATTCTTGGACAAGCGAGCCACAAGATATAAGTCTTACAGAAAATGTAAGAAGTACAGAGCCTGTTGTGGTAACACCTCAAGATACTACAACATACACCATGAGAGGTTATGGTTCAAGCGGATGTTATACAGAAAGACAAATAACAATAAATGTTATTCCTGTTCCTACTCCTTTGATTAGTTACACTCCTCAATACGTAGATACGGAAGACCCTACAGTATCCTTTACTGACGCTTCCACTTATGGAGCATATTCTTTATGGAAATTTTCTGACGGAGGTAGTTCTAATAATAGAACTATAAGGTATCATTTCAATGATTTGTCGGAAGATAGCGTAACCATATATTTAAAATCTGCCAATATATTAGGATTTGAAGAATTATCAAATAATGAATATAATTGTTCTGCTGATACTTCTATTACCATTCCTATAGAATTATTTTCCGTATGGGTGCCTAATGCTTTTTCTCCTAATGGAGATGGAGTAAATGATTACTTTTTCTTTATGTCCTCAAATCTTTTAACGGATATTTCTTTTGAGGTGTATAATCGTTGGGGAACGAAATTATTTGATTTAAAAGAAAATTCTATAAGATTGACAGACCTAAACGATACAAATATTGGTTGGGACGGAAAGTATAAAGGAGAATATGTACAAGAAGGAGTATATGTTTGGAAACTTGAATATAAAAGAGAAGGAAATACAAGAGTGTATCAAAAAACAGGTACAGTAACAGTTGTAAGATAATATATATACTCCTACTAAAAAAGAGCAAACGTATAAAATACGTTTGCTCTTTTTTATTTTATTATATTTTAATAGTTTAAATAATTTTTACACGTGAAACACAGATACAAAATTAATAGCTTTGCCTTTATGCTAACCTATAAAAATATTAACGGCTATACTCTATACTAACCTGTAAAAATCCATAAGAAAAAGTAACGGCTTTGCCCTTATAAAACACCCAATGGGTGCGGTTTTGCCCTACGAAAACAGGCTTAAAGAAAGCCAAAAAGTAACGGCTTTGCCCCATAAAACAGGCTAAGCCTGAAATTTAATTGATATACACTAAAAAGTTAAAAATAGGGGTGCTACTATTGATTATCAACTACTTAACCTTTTTCTAAGGGTCAAAATTGGGCAAAAATGGTCATTTTCAGCGGTTTCGAGAGGTTTTTTGAGGAAAAAATTTT
>CAZITO010000038.1:0-19268 GCA_964542225.1 uncultured Bacteroidaceae bacterium
ATTGAGATAAGGGCGAAGCTCCTAACCAATTGGAACACTCCTCTTTTCTTTGCTTATACCGAGTTGGTGTTATTAATGTTTTTTTTGAAATATAGCAATTGCAAGTCTTTATATTATGAAAAAGAAAAAAGGGAGTTTGCTAAAAAACTCCCTTCCGTTTTAATATTTTATAATAATTTAAAAAGAATATTAGCCTAAACGTTTTAGTTTAACGGTGAAGTGACGCATTAAAGGTGCTTCCCATTCTATAGCGACACCTCTTTTTACCTCAAGTCTTCTGTCATAAACATTTTTCAATGCAGCAGCAATAACATCCATGTGATTGTTTGTATAGACTCTCCTTGGTATGCAAAGTCTAAGCAAGTCCAAACCTCCAAAACGATTTTCTCTTGTTACAGGGTCCCTATCTGCAAGCATATAACCTATTTCGCAAGCACGAATACCGGCTTCCAAATAAAGTTCGCAAGTAAGAGTTTGTCCCGGAAATTCCTCTTTTGGTATTTGGTCTAAAACTTTGTCGGCATCTACAAATATAGCGTGTCCGCCAGCAGGTCTTTGATAAGGTATGCCATATTCGTCAAGTTTTTTTGCAAGGTATTCCACTTGTTTGATACGAGTTTCAAGCATATCAAACTCTGTGTTTTCATCCAAACCTACGGCAATGGCATTAAGGTCCCTACCATTCAAACCTCCGTATGTTACATAACCTTCAAAAGGAATGCAGAACAATTTGCAACCCTCATACCATTCTTGGCTGCGCATTGCTATAAAACCACCCATATTTACGATAGCGTCTTTTTTGCAAGACATTGTTGCTGCGTCAACGTATGAATACATTTCTCTGACAATTTCTTTAATTGTCTTGTCTTTATAGCCTTCTTCTCTTGTTTTGATGAAATAAGCATTTTCGGCAAAACGAGCAGAGTCCATAACCACAGGTACGTTATAAGAATGACAAAGTTCGCAAGTTTCCTTTATGTTTTGCATACTTACCGGTTGTCCTCCTTTTGTGTTATTGGTAACTGTAAGCACCATAAAAGGCACGTTGCCCTTGTTTTCTTCCAAAACTTTTTTCAATAACTCTATGGATACATTTCCTTTGAAAGGAATTTCAAGTTGAGTGTCGTTAGCCTCAGGTATAGTTACGTCTATGGCAAAAGCATGACGAGATTCTATGTGTCCTTTGGTGGTGTCAAAATGTGCATTTCCCGGAATAACATTTCCCTCTTTTACAAGATAAGAGAATAAAACATTTTCTGCTGCACGACCTTGATGGGTAGGAATAACATAATCCAAACCAAAGATTCTTTTTACTGTACTTTCAAATTTGTAAAAAGATGTTGCCCCGGCATAAGATTCATCCCCCAACATCATAGCAGACCATTGTTCTTGGGACATTGCTCCGGTGCCGGAGTCAGTCAAAAGGTCAATATAAACCTGCTCACTTTTCAATTGAAAAACATTGTAATGCGCTTCTTTAAGCCATTGTTCTCTTTGTTCTCTTGTGGATTTTCTCAAAGGCTCCACCATTTTAATTTTCCAACTTTCTGCAAATGGTAATTCCATGATAAAAATTGTTTTTATGATTAATAATTAATGAAAAAATACTTACGTATTGAAAAACAATAGAATATAATACTCTACCGCTTAATTTACAGAGCAAAACAATCTCTTTTCTTTATATTTAAGAAAAGATTTATTGTACATGTATGTAATTCTTTGCTCATAATAGTGATAAACATACTTTTTGCAAATTTATAACAAAAAATCAGTATTCACCAAATTTTTCACACAAAAAGGCGTTGTTCTATTTTTTACAATGGTATAGGTTAAACTTGTGTTATTATAAGTTCGGATAAGGCAAAGTCATCCGTAAAGTGTTTTGGACTATCTGTTATCTTACTCTTCTTTTTCGCTTAAGTTAAGCCACAGCATCTCTTTTTCGTCCAAAAGGGAAATAATTTCTTCTATGCGTTTAGCGACTTTTTGTAATTCTTCTATAGTTAGATTTTCATTGCTGAGTTGGGAGGTTAGATTTTCTTTTTCTTCTTCCAAAAGGGGTATTTCTTTTTCCAACTCTTCTTTTATACGTTTTTCCTTAAAAGAGAGTTTGTTTTGATTTCTATTTTGTGATTTTTGTTCTTTATAATTTTGAGCCTTTGAGTTGTTTGACTGTTTTTCTCCTGCCTTTTGTTCTTGTCTTTGATTTTTTAAGTATTCCGAATAAGGAATGTAACAATCCTTTATATGACCCTCTTTTTCAAAGATAAAATAGTGTTCTGCTATGTTTTCTACAAAACGTTTGTCGTGAGAAACCAAAAGCAAACATCCCTTATAACTTTTTAAAAAATTCTCTAACGTGAGCAAAGAATATATATCCAAATCGTTTGTCGGTTCATCTAAAATGAGAAAATTAGGATTTTGTATCAATGTTTTCAATAGATACAACCTGCGTTTTTCTCCGCCCGACAAAAGAGAGTAATAAGAAAACTGCATTTGTTTGGGAAAACCAAATTTTACAAGAAATTCAGAGGCTGATATATAATCAACTTTGCCATTGTTGTCTATGGCTATATTTTCAGCGACATCTTTGATTATGTCAATAACTTTTTTGTCTTCCTTTTCCAATAGACCTTGTTGCATATAATAAGCAAAATCTATACTCTGTCCCACAATGATATTGCCCTCGTCGGCTTTTTCTTTTCCCATAATGATATTGAGCAAAGTTGTTTTTCCACAACCGTTATTGCCCATTATGGCAATTTTATCTCCACGTTTGAAATTGTAGGAAAAATTTTTTACAATATTTCTGTTTTCAAACGTTTTGGAAATATTGTTTATTTCAAGAATTTTTTTCCCTATACGTTTCTCTATTACAGAAAAATCTTCTTGTTCTTTGTCTGTTTTTTGGAAGGCTTGAGTTTTTATTGTTTCAAAATTTTCTATGCGTTTTTTACTTTTTGTTCCGCGTGCTTGTGGCATACGATTTATCCAGTCCAATTCCTTATAATATAGATTGCGTGCCTTTTCCACTGAGGCCTGTTGTTGCTGTATTCTTTCGGCCTTTTTTTCCAAAAAGTAGTTAAAATTGCCGTGGTATTTTTCTATACTTGCTTTTGAAAGTTCATAAATATCCGTGCAAACTTTGTCAATAAAATCTCTATCGTGAGTTACAACCAATAGTGTCGTGTTTTTTGTTTTCAAGAAGTTTTCCAACCAATCTATCATTTGCATATCCAAATGATTGGTAGGCTCGTCAAGTACATAAAAATTGCTTTCTTTCAGCAGTACTTTACAGAGTGCAACTTTTTTTTGTTCTCCGCCCGAAAGCAGATTTAAAGGACGAGAAAGGTCTTCCATTTTGAAAACACTCATTATTTCCTTCACCCTTGCCAAAAAAGTATTTAAGTCTTCCTCTTTGTCATAACTTAATAATAATTCCTCTTCTATGCTGTGAGTTTCTTCTTTCCATGTTTTTTGTGGAAGATACATAGGATAGGCTTCTGAATTGAATGTAATACGACCGTTATCCCTTTCTCTTTCATCAAAAAGCATATTTAATAAAGTACTTTTTCCCTCTCCATTCCTACCAATGAGGGCAACTTTTTGTCCGAAGTTTATACCAAAATTAAGGTCTTCAAAAACTGTTTTTGTACCAAAACTTTTATAAAGATGTTCTACGGTTAGAATGCTTGGAGTTGCCATAGTCGTTTTTATTAAATATCAGTTTCTTATTTTATAATTATTGGGTTGTGTAAAAGGATAGGTATTCGGTGGGTTAATCTGATGATTTTTTACTTTAAGTTTTATATTTTGTCTTTGTTGATTAAATACAGCCTCAATTTCTATACTACTCGGTAAATAATACTTATCATAGACTTTTATTATTTCTTTTTTTATAGTACCTGTAAAATTAGGGGAGTTGAAAGTTTGTGTTTGCAGAGTATCAAAGAAAACGGATTGTACAAAGTTATAACTCAGAGGAATTTTTACATATTTTGAAACTTTGTTGTAAGAGGTGACAATATATTCTTTTTGTAACTTATTGATAACAAATACAGAATCCATAAGACACAAAGCCCTCACGCCCTCCATTCCCATAGAAGAGGCTGAAATCCAAACCACGCTATCATAACTTATTCTGACACTCGCTGTAATAGGAATACCTTTGTAATTGCCACTGACTTTGCAAGAAAAAGTATTGAAAGGCTTTTCCTGTTTTTTTACCTCTTTATCAATAGTTTTTTTACTTTCGTTTTCTTGTTTTTTCTCTGTTTTTTTTACAGAGCAAGACGCAAGTAATAAAATGACTATCAATGCACAACATATTCTTTTCATTGCAATTTACTTTATTATTTTATTTTTTGTAGTATTTCGTTATAGTGGTCTATATAGGTTTTGTCCCACTCATCTTTTGGCAGTTTGATTGTATCCATAATTTGTTTGGCTTTGTTGTAGTCTCCTTTTTTATAGAGAATCCAAGCCAAAGTATCTATGTAGTTTATTTCATCTGGCTCAGAGGCAACAACCTTTTGTGCCATTTCAAGAGCTTTGTCCAAATCTTTGTTTTCCAAAGAAAGATAATAAGCATAGTTGTTAAGTACGGAAATGTTATCGGGGTTGATGTTTAAAACTTTTTCATAATAATCAAAGGCTTTTTCTTTGTTGCCAATCTCATAACTGCAATCGCCAAGATTCATATATAAGTCCTCCAAAACAACCTTATCCTTTCCCACTACGCTCACTCCTTGCTCAAGGGTTGTTATGGCTCCTTGATAATCTTTTTTTATCTCTTGATTTATACCCTTAAACAAGTAAGGTATGGGTTGCTCCGGGTAGAGTTCTATTGCTTTTTGTGCTATTTGTATAACTTCTTCGGGTTCTGAAATATCACTCATTGCAAACAATACGTTTTGAAATAAGGAATAATCGTTGCAACCTTTATCAATTGCCTTTGTTCCACAAATTACAGCGTTTATCAAATCTCCTTTTCTCATGTATCCCGTATTCAATAGAGCATACAGAGTGCAATCGTTGGTGTCTCCGCTGTTTTCCATAGTTTTTAAAAGAGAGAAAAATCTCTCAAAAGTAACAGAGTCGCTATCTACCTTTTGACCATAAACAGAGTATATTATTCTTATTTTACTTTGGGAGTCCATATTTTTTTGAGACATGGCTTTATTGAGGTAATAAAAAGTGGAGTCATCTTGTTTTTTGACCATATAATAGTTGGCAAAAGTAATATTAATGTTTTCTTCTTCAGGGTCTATTTCTCTTACCTTATTATAATAATAAAAAGCCTTGTCATAATCTTTCTCCTTCATTTTCATTTCTGCCAATATGGACAAATATTTGCTTTGAGTGGGGAAGGTCTTGGATAGTTTTATTATTTCCATTTCGGCTTTTGTGTTATTGTTTTGTTCTCTATATAGTTGAAACTTTTGAAAAGAGATGCTTTCGCTTATTCCAAAATTCTCCTCCATTCTGTTTAATACGGAAAGTTCGTTTTTGGTGTCTTGTTTGACATGATAAATCAAAGCCAATTGTTGCCAATATTCCACAACTTGAGGCTCTTGCTTTATTATTTTTTCCAATATGGAAGCGGCGTTATCATAATCCAACATAGCCATATATATTTCGCAAAGTTGCAGTTTAAACCAAATATTATTACCATCTGATTCTATTGCTTGTTTGCCAAAATCAATAGCCTTGTTGTAATCCTGCTTCTCCATATAGATATTTGAAAGATAATACATGGCAGTGGAGTTGTTTTTGTCTTCTGAAAGTATGTTCAAAAACAAGTTTTCCGCCTCGTTTATCTTATTGTTGGCATAAAGAGTAACGGCATCTATAACAAAGGAGTTTTCTTTGTAATTTTCCTTTGTGGTTATATTTTTTTTGCTACTGCAAGAAAACAATACCAACACCGAGAAGCAAATCAATATTATTTTTCCAAACATATTATTCTTTGATATTACTATAGGAACCCAAAGACAATTCATTTTCTTTTTCTCTATAAACTGCATTTTCGCCTATCATAGAATTGTTCAAAATAGCATTTTCTATCTTGCAAGACTGACCCAAAATAGAATTTTTTACAACGGAATTTCTTATTTCAACATTGTCTTCTATGGTTACGTATGGTCCTACAATACAATTTTCTAATATCACATTTTCTCCTATACAGTAAGGCGGAATAATGCATGTGTTGTTACCTTTGGTTGAGACACACATTCCTCGCATCTCTTCCCTGTATTCCAAAAGTTGTTTGTTTGTATTTACCACAGCATCTTTGTTGCCACAATCCATCCAATTGCTAACTATTTCGGTGGTGAAATTATATCCTGTTTGCAACATATTTTCCAAGCAATCTGTTAGTTGGTATTCTCCACCTTTCATTATGTTGTTATCTCTCAAACGTTTGATTTCTTCATAAAGTCTTTCTCCGCTTTTGAAATAATAAATACCGATAATTGCTTCCTTGCTTACAAATTCCTTTGGTTTCTCTACAAATTTTAGAATTTTGCCTGTGTGTTCATCTTTTTTTACCACTCCGTAGGCTGAAGGGTTTTCCACTATTGATGTCCATATAATGCCGTCTTTGGTCAAGTCCATGGTAAAATCGGCGTTAAACAATGTATCGGCAAAGGCTACTACTGTGTTTCCCTCTAATATTTCCCTTGCACACCAAACAGCGTCCGCCGTTCCCAAAGGCTGTTCTTGATAAAAAATCTTACCGTTTGCCCCCAAAGATTTAGCCACTTCTATCAAATCTTTTTCTACTTTTTCTCCAAAATGTCCAACAACAAAACCTATATTGTCAACCTTGTTGCCACATGTTTTTACTATGTCTTGACAAAGTATTTTAACTATTTCTTTATTGCAAACTTTTACCAAGGGTTTTGGTGTTGTGAGAGTATGAGGTCTCAGTCTTTTACCCATACCTGCCATAGGGATTATTATATTCATAAACTTGTGCTATTTTCTTGTTAATAAACTCTTCTTATTATATGTGCAAAATTACAAAATTTGAATTACTTGTCGCTAAATAATGTTATTTTTGTATCTTTGCAAAATCAAAAAGAGTTGGTACGGTTGTTATTCACGTTCGTAAGACCAAATAAAAATGGGTAGAGTCATAAAAGAAATAAAAAATATATACCAAAATTTCACTTCACTTAGAGTTGATGTGCCTGCTATGATAAACAATGCTGTTGTTTTTGTTTTGGCATGGTTAAGTGTGTTGTGGATATTTCAGTTTTTTACTATAGTACCTGCTTTTTCTTTGGGAGCCAAGATGGTGGTTTATTCTTCTTTTATAGATTTTAATACCATGAACACTGCTTCTTCGGATAGACAACTTTGGAGTGATACGGATAATATTGTCAATATTTTTGGCACTCCTGCCATTATGCTTTCTATTGCTATAGTTGTTGCATTGGTTTTTTTGATTAAGTGGAATACAAAAATGTTAAATATTAGGCGTTATTTGTTTTGGGTTGTTGTGTGTGGTAGTGTACGACTTGCGGGCAACTATATTGCCGGCTCATTGTTTGGTAATGCCTTTAATATTTGGCAATGGAATCTTGTAACGGATTTTCTTGGAATAAGTTACTCTCCTCTTATGAGATATTTGTGTGTGGGCATTGTTTTGGCTATTTTATATGTGTCTTTTAGAATAATGGGAGGACAAATAAAGCAATTGTTTATTGTATTCAATCCTAATAAGGTTAGTGATTTTCTCTCCTATGTTTTGTGTCCTATGTTGTTAGGTTGTTTGTTTATAATTATTTTCAACATTCCTTACGAGCCTTTTTGTGATTTGTTTTGTATAATTTTGATGGTGGTTTATAGTGTTGTTGTCTTGGGTTGGTGTTTTATTAGAGGTATGGCGGAGGAAACGGAAGGTGGAGAAGAGAAAATAAACGAAAAAGACGGAGAAAAAATAAATAAAATACCAATATACATATTGTTGTTACTTGTTGTTTTAAAAATTTTTGTAGATATAATTAAAGGAGGAGTTGTTATTGAAGCCTCATTATATAGAAGATTTTTGTTTGAAAATGTAGTTTTAGTTTCCATTGTGGTTATTTTACTTGTTGTTACTGTTGTTTTTACAAGAATACATATTAAAAGAAAGAAACGACAACAACAGATTTTTTTCGAGACGTATATGGAAACACAAGCGACATTGCAGCAAAGTATGTCGGAAGAGAATAATAAAGAATTTGGACTGAAAAGCACACCTAAGAATATGGATAAATATCTTGAGGCTTGGGCAGATAGTCTTGACCAAGAAGAATTGCCACAAAAAGACACCATTTTGAATGGTGAGGATAAGTCTGCTAAAAAAATAGATATGGATAAATACAAATCTCGCTGGGAAGAATCTATGCAGTAGAGGTGGCAAATAATAAAGTATAGAGCGTTGGAGTGGAATAGTTTTTGATTTTATTAAGGTATGAAAAAAATAATTATCTTTTTAATACTTACGTTGATTATTGGTTGTATTGCTTTTTCGCAAAACACGGTCGTAACGGGAAAGATTACTGATAAAAGAACGGGCGAAATTCTACCTTTCGTTAATATTACTGTGAATGTTAAATCTTCTCACTTTTCAGGTACTATGTCTGATGACAAAGGAGAATATTATATTAAGACCTCTTTGCCTTTTGATACCATAATATTTCAATTTATTGGTTATGAAACTCTGAAAATTCCTATTAGTTCTCGCCAAATACAAACACTTGACATTTCTCTTACACCTCAGACAACAACATTGCAAGAGGTAAAAGTTGTGGCAAAAAAAGAAAAATACAAGCGAAAAAACAATCCTGCGGTTATGTTGATGGAGAACGTCCTTTCTCATAAAAAACAAAACGAGATAACTTCGCAAGATTATTATCAATATCGCTCTCATGAAAAAACCGAACTTTCTTTATTGGGAGTTAACGACAGTTTGAAGAATAGAAAGACTTTTCAAAAGTTGGACTTTATGTTTGAGAACCTACAGCAATCAGAATTTGATGACAAAAAATATATGCCTATTTACTTTATGGAGAATTTGTATGAGAATTATTATCGCAAGTCTCCGAAATGTGCAAAAACCATGTTGATAGGTCAAAAAGAAATGTCTTTTTCCAAATTCTTAGAACCTCAAACAATGGAGTTTATGTTAAACGATGCACTTGGTAAAGTGGATGTTTATAATTCTTCCATACACATTCTTAGCAATGATATAGTTTCGCCTCTTTCCTCGTATGGAATTTTGTTTTACCAATTCTTTCTAACCGATACTTTGGAATACAAAGGTGATTCTTGTATAGTACTTGCTTTCAATCCTGCCAATATGAGAGATATTGGTTTTAGCGGAAAGTTGTGGGTTACTAAAGATTCCAACTATGCGGTAAAAAAGATATACCTTGATTTTCCAAAGAAAAGCAGTATAAATTTTGTTAAGCATCTTTCTATTACGCAGGAGTATGAAAAAGTAAACGGACAATTCTGTTTGGTTGAAGATAAAACTATTTTGGATGGTTCCTTTTATGGTGTGAGTATGTATGGGAAGAGGGAAAATTTCTATTCGGACTATGTTTTCAATCAGCCTTTGAATGATAACTTTTACAATAACAATGATATAACCACAAGAGTAGAGGGATTTAACAAAAGAAGTTTGGCATGGTGGAATGAAAATAGAGTGGAACCTTTGACCCAATCGGAACAAAATACGTATGATATACCTTCAAAACTAAATAATATAAATGCTTACAAAATTTTTATGAATACCTTGATGGCGTTTGTTTCCGGGTATATAGATTTGGGTTGGTTTGATTATGGTCCGGTGGAAAATACTTTGTCATGGAATTCTGTGGAAGGAGCAAGAATAAGAATAGGCGGAAAAACAAATGTTAATTTCCATAAGCATATTTTTTTGAATGGTTTTGTGGCATACGGTGTTAGGGACAAAATCTTCAAATACAATGCAGAGGTGATGTACTCTTTTGCAGATAAACTCTATCATCAATGGGAGTTTCCTATCAATTTGCTCACTGTCGGAATAGAAAGAAATACCGATATTCCCGGTCAACACTTGGAAATGGGTACATACGATAGATTTTTCTTATCTTTTAACAGAGGTACGGTGGATATGATGACTTTGAATCGCAAGATATATATGGAATATCAGTATGAAACCATGTCTCAATTTTCCACCAAACTTAGGGTTGAACATTTGGAAATGAAACCTTGTGCCAACTTAACTTTCAATTCGTGGGATAAATCCTTAACATACGATCCTTTGACTTCCATGTCTTTTAACATAGAATTGAGATATGCTAAAAACGAGCAGTTTTATCAAACTCAAAAATATCGTATGACAATGAACTCCACTGCTCCTATCTATACTTTGAAATATAGTTATGCCTCGCCTTTGTTTAATTCCGATTATGAGTTTCACAAATTGGAAGCAACCATTTATAAACGTTGGTTCATATTATCATTTGGTTTCGCTGATATAACTATTAAAGGTGGACAGATTTTTGGCAAAGCAGCCTATCCGCTTTTGTTTGTACATCAAGCCAACCAAAATTGGGCTTATCAAGATGAAAGTTTCAACCTTATGAATTATTTTGAGTTTGTCAGCGATAGATATGTGCAAGGAATACTTAATTATAATTTCAATGGTTACATATTCAATCGTATTCCTTTGCTCAACAAATTGAAGTGGAGAGAAGTTTTTGCCATCAAAGCAATATGGGGAGAAATTTCAAAAGATAATATGCCTTCGAAAGATAATCCTACTCTTATGGACTTTGCTAAAGACGATAAAGACAGATATAAAACTTATGGTCTAAAGGACGGACCCTATATAGAGGCTAATGTAGGTGTGGACAATGTCTTCAAGGTTTTGCGAATTGATTATGTAAGGAGGTTTACGTATTTGGACAATCCGGATATATCAAAGTGGGGAATAAGATTTAGATTAAGATTTACATTTTAGACCTGAAAAAGAAAAAATAAAGAAATGCATTATTGTGTTATAGCAGCAGGTGAAGGTTCTCGTTTGAGAAAAGAAGGTTTTAAAAGTGTTAAACCATTGGTAAAGGTCGGTGGTGAATATCTTATAGAAAGGTTAATAAGGATATTCAAACAAAATAATGCCGACTATATTACCATTATAATAAACGAGGAAAGCGGGGAATTGAAGAAGTATTTAAATGATAATGATTTTGGTGTTGAAATCAACCTTATAGTAAAAAGTACACCTTCTTCTTTACATAGTTTTTGGAACATAATACACAATTCCAATTTTTCAGAGTGTTGTCTTACTACGGTTGATACTATTTTTAATGAAAATGACTTTAAAGAATACATATCTAAGTTTATTGCTTCAAAGGATTGTGATGCTCTAATGGGTATAACCAAATATATAGATGATGAAAAACCTTTGTATGTAAAGACAGATAAAAGCAACAAAATTGAGGCTTATTTGGATAGCAATGAAAATAAGGAAATAGACAGTGTTTCTGCAGGAATATATTGTTTGAGAAAAAGGGCTTTGGAATTAGTGGACAAAACCATAGAAAGTGGAGTTTCTCGTATGCGCAATTATCAACGAGCTTTATTGGAAAACAATTTAAATGTAAGGTCTTTTCTTTTTGGTAAAGTGATAGATATAGACCACTTGGAAGATATAACAAAGGCTGAAAAGTTGCTCAAAGATTGGAATACAACCAAAATTCTTGCCATATACAGACAAAAGGAATTTTCTCCGAACTCAGAAGATAAAGATAGTTTGATTCTTTCTTCTGTTGTGGAAAATTTGAAAGCAAAAGGCTACAATGTGGATGCTCTGAAAGAAGAGGACTTTGTGAATTATGATTATTCATTGCTTGCAAATAAATACAAACTTATCATATCTATGGCAAGGAGTGATAAGGCAATGAGTTTATTGGCAGATTTGGAAAAAAATGGTTGTGTGGTGATAAATTCCACTCAGTCCATAAGAAATTGTTTTAGAGCCAAACAAACAGAGATACTCCAACAAAACAATATCTCTATACCACAAACTTTTGTTGTGGATACGAGTTGCTATGACGAAAAAGTATTTGAAAAATTTGAGATAGGTAATTTTTGGATAAAGAGAGCAGATTTTCAAACAATAGAAAGGCAGGATGTTTGTCAGCCTACAAGTAATGAACAACTAATCTCAATACTAAAAGACTATAACAACAGAGGTATAGACAAGGCTCTTGTAAGTAAAAATATAATAGGAAATGTTATCAAATTTTACGGGATAAGAGATACCGACTTTTTTTGTTATTATTACCCAACGGAAGACAAATTTCACAATAAAATAAATCTATCAAAAGATAAATTTCATTTTGACGAAAAACAATTCATTCAACAAGTCAATAAGGCAATAGAATTCTTGGATTTATATATTTATGGAGGAGATGCCGTAATTGACGAAAGTGGAAGATATTTTATAATAGATATTAACGATTTTCCTTCTTTTTCATCTTGTAGAAAAGAAGCGGCAAAGGAAATTGTAAACTTGCTAATTAGTAAATTATGAAAGACAAGAGACCAAATTTAAAAATAGAGGATTCTTTAAAATCAAAGGATACAGAAGAATGGCTTGATATACATTTTACTCGAAAGATAGGTTTTTTGTGGGCAAAAATTGCTATTCCGCTCCATATTACACCCAATATGATAACCATAGCAAGCATATTCATAGGTGCTTTTGGTTCTTTCCTTTTTTATTATAATGACCTTACAAAGAATATTATAGGAATGCTTTGTTTGATATTGGCCAACACTTTTGATTCTGCCGATGGACAACTTGCAAGACTAACCAATAATAAAACCAAATTAGGCAGAATACTTGATGGTTTGGCAGGTGATATTTGGTTTATTATAATCTATGTAGTTTTGGTTTTGAGAATTATAGACACAGAAGATTTTCCTGTTATTTTGGTTTGGGTGGTTGCTTGTCTTGCTGGAATTTCTCATATACTTGCTGCTGCTATGGCAGATTACTATCGTAATGTTCACTTGTTCTTTGTGAATAACAAATATGGCAATGAACATGACACTTATAAGGCAGTTAAGGAAGAATTCAAAAATATAAAGTTTTCCTCCTCTCCTTTTAAAAAAGTATCTATGTGGTTCTATGTTAATTATACGAAACAGCAAGAACTACTTTCGCCAAAAGTGAAGACTTTTTTTGAAACATTGACAAAAATGTACCCCAATTCCATTCCCAAAGATTTGAGTGAGGAGATTAGGGCAAAAAATAAGAAATTTATGCCTTTGACCAATATTTTACAATTTAACACAAGAGTAATATTTCTATTCCTCACATTGTTTATAAATGAGGTATGGCTATATTTTTGTTTTGATATAATTGTAATGAATCTTATTTTGATTTATTTGATAAGAGGGGAGGAAAGACTTTTTGCCTCTTACGATAAAGAATTAAAACACATTGACAAATTGAAACACTAAAACATTACTGTGAATAAAAAATACATTAGTTTGTCGCTTTTTCTTGTGGGTATTGTCATAATAATTGTTATGATATGTAATCTTGGTTGGCAAGAAATAGTAACTGATTTGAAGAAAACCGGATGGTGGATTATTCCCATAATTCTTTCTCGTCTTTTGATGTATCCGTTAAACACTTTTTCGTGGAGAGCGGTAACATATTATGACAAAACGGAAAAAAATAAAGTTTCTTGGCTCAGAATGTTCAGGCTTACCATAAGCGGTTATGCTATCAATTATATAACTCCGGTAATGGCTTTGGGAGGGGAACCTTATAGAATTATGGCAATAAAGGATGATTTGGGTACAAAACGTGCTACTTCTTCCGTACTTACATACGCTATGATGCACATTCTTTCCCATTTTGTTTTTTGGATAATAGGTTTTTTGCTGTTGTTCTCTTATTTCTTGTGTACCAATTTAGAATTAAATACTTTGAGACGTATAATTTTGATTTGCGGACTCGCTTTTATTATTATAAGTATTATTGCAATAATTTTTATACTTCGTGCTTATAGATATGGAGTTATCAAACGATTTTTTGTCTTTTTGCGAAAAATACCCTACATAAAACGAATAGTTATTAAACATATTACCCCGGAAAAACAACAATCCATAGAGGAAACCGATAATAAATTCAAAGAACTTTTTAATAATCATAGGCGTGCTTTTTATACTTCTCTTTGTTATGAAACTCTATCGCGAATCTTGTCTTGTGTAGAAATTATGCTTGTTATGTGGGCAGTGGCTGGGGTAGGAAGTATAGGCATAGTAGAGGCTGTTATAATAAATGCACTTTCGTCTCTTATTGCTAATATAATATTTATTTTCCCTATGCAAGTAGGTATAAGAGAGGGCGGTTTGACCATGGCTTTGGCTTTGATAAGTTCTTATGGCAAACTTGGAGTCTTTGTAGGTATGATTTTGAGAATAAGTGAATTGACATGGATAATAATAGGTATGGCAATGATAAAGATAAAACGTTTTAATAAGAAAAAAGATGAAAGATAAGGTATTGATTTTTGATTATGGTGCGACACTTGACACCAATGGTATACATTGGTATTATATTTTTAAACAAGAGCATTTGAGATACAATGATTTTCTGAGTGATGAACAATTGAGAGATGCATATATTTATGCCGAGCAGACCATATCAAAACAACATCTTGTAGAGGCAAAGGATAACTTTTTGCAAACCCTACTTATTAAGGTTAATTTGCAATATGAGAGGCTTTATGAACAAGGTGTTATACTTAAAAATATGTATCACGTACAGGAAGTTGCCGAAAATTGTTACAACATAGCAAAACAAAATATTTTGAATGTAAAACCAATGTTGCAGTATTTTGCAAGGGAATATAGGCTTGCTATTGTTTCAAATTTTTATGGCAATTTGGAAAGTGTTTTAACTGATTATGATATCAGACAAGATTTTGAAACCGTTGTAGAAAGTGCTGTTATCGGTGTTTCCAAGCCCGACAAAAAATTGCTTCTTACCTGTTTTGAACGCATGAATATCAAGCCTGAAAATGCTGTGATAATAGGCGATTCTTACAAAAAAGATATTGTACCGGCCAAGCAATTGGGGGCTTCCACTATTTGGATAAAAGGACAGGGCTGGAAAGACAATCCTTCCTTTACTCCTTTGGCTGATATTACTATAACAGACATAGCAGAGTTGCAAAACATTTTGTAAAAACTATTTATGCTAAAACCATATTACGATATTTCTCATACTTTGGAATGTGGGTGCGATGAGGCGGGTAGGGGATGTTTAGCGGGCAGTGTGTTTGCCGCTGCTGTTATCTTGCCACATAATTTTGAAAGCCGACTTTTAAATGATTCCAAAAAACTTACAGACAAACAAAGACGAGAATTAAGAACAATAATAGAAAAAGAGGCTTTGGCTTATTCTGTTTATGAAATAGATAATAAGGAAATTGATAATACAAATATACTTGCTGCAAGTATAAAGGCTATGAATATGGCTGTAAAAAATCTAAAAATCAAGCCAAATTTCTTATTGATAGACGGTAATAGATTTAATAATCAAACAGATATACCTTATAAGACTATAGTCAAAGGTGATGCTACCTATATGTCCATAGCCGCAGCCTCTGTTTTAGCCAAAACCTATAGAGACGATGCCATGCTGTTGTTGGACGATTTATATCCTCAATATTGCTGGAAAGAAAATAAAGGCTATCCTACAAAAAAACATCGTAGAGCAATAGAATTATATGGTATAACTCCTTTGCATAGAAGAACTTTTAATTTGTTGGGAGAAAAAACACTTTTTGATTAACAAGTATGGGTTTGTCTAAAATCTTTGTTTTTTTGCTAACCTATAAAAACAATGTTTTGCCTTATGTTTAAAGAAAATGTATTAAATATTTTAAGTATTAGTTAAAAATATTATACTTTTGCATTACGAAAAGAGAGATAAAAATTAAATCCAATGGAATTTACTGCTTTACAAATAGCACAATTTCTTAAAGGTAGAGTAGAAGGAAATCAAGAAGTTAAGGTTTCTTCGCTTTGCAAGATAGAAGAGGGAAAACAAGGGTGTTTGGCGTTTTTGTCCAACCCCAAATATACGAAATATATCTATGACACAAAGGCTTCGGTAGTTATAATCAATGAAGATTTTCATTTGGAAAAGGAGATAGAGCCGACTCTTATAAGGGTAAAAGACGCTTATTCAAGTTTTGCAAGTATTTTGGAACTTTACAATCAATACAAGTTGCAACGTAGCGGGATATCTTCGCTTGCTTTTATAAACAAGGATGCACGATTAGGTGAAAATGTTTATCTTGGTGAGTTTTCTGTTGTAGAAAAAGAGGCTGTTATAGGTAACGATACTAAAATTTATCCTCAAGTTTATATTGGAGAAAATGTAAAAATAGGCAATAATGTAACTATTTTTGCGGGTGTAAAAATTTATTCGGACACCGTTATTGGTGACAATTGTATTATTCATTCGGGTGTCGTTATAGGGGCGGATGGTTTTGGTTTTGCTCCTTTGGCAGACGGCACTTTTAGAAAAATACCACAGGTTGGCAATGTGATAATAGAGGAAAACGTGGAAATAGGTGCAAATACCTGTATAGATCGCTCCACCATGGGTAGTACCATAGTAAGAAAAGGCACCAAACTTGACAATCTTTGCCAAATAGCACACAATGTAAAGATAGGTCAAAATACCGTTATGTCTGCTTTGTCGGGTGTGGCCGGTTCAACTTCCATAGGTGATAATTGTTTTATAGGAGGGCAATCAGGCTTTGCCAATTCCCTAAAGGTGGGAGATAGGGTAAAGGTCGGAGCAAAAACAGGCGTTTTACAAAATATAGACAATGATGCTTTTGTTATGGGGAATCCGAGTTTTGCTTTCAAAGATTTTTTAAGAAGTGTTGCTGTTTATAAACGTTTGCCTGAATTGGAAAAGCGTATCAGAATTTTAGAACAACAATTAAAGTCAAAATAAATATTGAAACATAGTTTAATATAATAAGGTATAACAAAATAAAAATATATAACAATGGATTTTAAACAACAGATATTAGAGGGTATTCCCAATTATATTCCGGAGGCTAAGCCATACGACACAACAATAAATCATGCACCTAAGCGTAAAGATATTTTAAACAAAGAACAAAAACGTTTGGCTTTGAGAAACGCTTTAAGGTATTTTCCTCAAGAAATGCACCAAACTCTTGCACCCGAATTTAAGCATGAGTTGGAAGCATACGGAAGAATATATATGTATCGCTATCGTCCGGATTATGAAATGTATGCGAGAAACATAGAGGAGTATCCGGCAAAATCAAAGCAGGCTGCTGCCATAATGCTTATGATACAAAACAATCTTGACCCAAGAGTAGCACAGCATCCTCACGAACTTATTGTTTATGGAGGCAATGGAGCGGCATTTCAAAATTGGGCTCAGTATCGTTTGGCTATGAAGTATTTGGCAACAATGACAGATGAGCAAACTTTGGTTATGTATTCGGGGCATCCTATGGGGCTGTATCCTTCTCACAAAGATGCACCAAGAGTTGTTGTAACCAATGGTATGGTCATTCCAAACTATTCCTCACAGGATGATTATGAAAAATATAATGCCTTGGGAGTTTCTCAATACGGACAAATGACGGCAGGCTCTTATATGTACATAGGACCTCAAGGTATAGTACACGGAACAACCATTACAGTCCTAAATGCAGGTCGTAAAGTAAGCAAACACGGAGAAGGTTTGGCTGGAAAATTATTTGTTACTGCAGGGTTGGGTGGTATGAGTGGCGCTCAACCTAAGGCTGGAAATATAGCGGGAGTTGTTTCCATTACAGCGGAAATCAATCCTAAGGCTACCTATAAACGTAAAGAGCAAGGTTGGGTTGATGAGGTTTATTCCAACCTTGATGAATTGATGAATAGAGTGCATAAGGCGCAGGAAAATAAAGAAGTAGTTTCATTTGCATATGATGGTAATGTAGTAGATTTGTGGGAATATTTGGCTGAAAAAAATATAAAAGTTGACTTGGGCTCAGACCAAACCTCTTTGCACAATCCTTGGGCTGGAGGTTATTATCCTGTAGGTCTTTCTTTGGAGGAATCTCAAAAAATGATGGCTGAAAATCCGGAACAATTCAAAAAAGAGGTAGAATCCACTCTTAGAAGACATGTTGCTGCAATAAATAAACTTGCAGCCAATGGTATGTACTTTTTTGACTATGGTAATGCTTTTCTTTTGGAAAGTAGTAGAGCAGGTGCAGATATAATGAAAGAAGACGGCACTTTTAAATACCCTTCTTATGTACAAGATATTATGGGACCTATGTGTTTTGACTATGGTTTTGGTCCTTTCCGTTGGGTATGTACTTCGGGCAAATCTGAAGATTTGGACACAACCGACCATATAGCAATGGAGGTTTTGGAAGAGATTGCTTCTCATTCTCCTCAAGAAATTCAACAACAAATGAGAGATAATATTCAGTGGATAAAAGGTGCAAAGGAAAATCATCTTGTTGTAGGTTCTCAGGCGAGAATTCTTTATGCAGATTGTGAGGGTAGAACAAAGATTGCTCTTGCCTTTAATAAGGCTATAAAAGAGGGCAAACTTTCGGCTCCTGTTGTTTTGGGAAGAGACCACCACGATGTATCAGGTACAGATTCTCCTTTTAGAGAAACTTCAAATATTTATGACGGTTCCCAATTCTGTGCTGATATGGCTGTACATAATGTTATAGGAGATAGTTTCCGTGGTGCAACTTGGGTATCAATACACAATGGAGGTGGTGTTGGCTGGGGAGAAGTAATAAATGGTGGTTTTGGTATGGTGATAGATGGCTCCGAAGCCTCCGATAGACGTATTTCCTCCATGCTTTATTGGGATGTAAATAATGGTATTTCTCGTAGAAGTTGGGCGAGAAATGAGGGCGCTGTTTTTGCCATCAAACGTGCAATGCAACAAAATCCAAATTTAACCGTAACACTTCCAAACTTAGCAGACGATAATCTGATAAATTCAATGTTTTAATAAACAATAACCTATTAACAACGGCAGACAGGTTTATTCTTGTCTGTCGTTTTTGTTTTTAGTAACAAGCAATTTCACTCTTTTATAAAAATTAAAAGACCGCATAAAACGAGTAAAAACGCTAACTCGGTATAAGCAATAAATATTGTTTTAATTTGTTTGGGTTAATGTCTTTGCC
>CAZITO010000039.1:0-18556 GCA_964542225.1 uncultured Bacteroidaceae bacterium
GCAAGATGGTAAGATTTATTGTGTAATTGGTATCACAATCTCCACTTTGTCCTGCAACCGTTGTGGTATATGTACCCGTAGCGTTGTAAGTCTGTCCGTTGAATGTGAATGTCTCACCATAACACAAAGTCTCGGTAATAGTTTCTGTTATAGGTGTGCAAGGTATTTCACTGCCAATGGTATAAACAAAGTTATCCATACAAAAATAAGAAGTAATCATCAAACCAAAGTCATTGGCATAATTGGACTCCATAAAGAATCTTACTTTTGCCACTTCACCAAAAGCAGACATATCCAACCAACGCCATTCCTTGACATTGCCAACTCCTCCCGTTGATTTGTCTACCAAATAAAGAAAAGCAGAGGCAACTGAATCTCCGTTTTGATTGTAACCCTTTGCTACTATTCTCATCCAGCCCGGGTTGTTGTCGTTGGTTGTCATACTTTGAGCATCCGAATAAGAAGCGGCACTTTGACAAATATATGTTCCTTGAGGATTGAAAGTAGAATTATTATCGGCAACAACAGTCAGATGCTCGGTCGTTCCGGCATAATCGGAGAAATATCCTTGCAAATATCCATTACCTACACCCTCTACAGCGGCACCGGCGGAAGCAGCATAATAACCTGAGTTGGTTGTAAGGTTGGAAGGTCCCCAACCAATGGCAAACGAACCTCCATAAAGAGCCAAGCCGTTAAAAACAAGCCCGCAATCAGTGTAATCTTTGGAATATATATCCATACCATACTCATCTTGTCCCACAAGAGTCGCTCCGGGAGTGGAATCACCTACTATTTCGTAAGTATCAGGGGTGTCAAGCATATTTTCAAAATCAGCAATGGAATATTGCTCACCTGCATTGTAGACTCCTATACCTGCCAAGTTAAAATTGCCATCACCGACCAAACGTATCAAACGAATATTATTTTTGTCCAAACTATCATTATCCGACAAACTATCAAGGTCGTAAGCAGTACCATAGCCCGTTTGTAAAACAGAGGTTTTTGCATTAAATCTAAAGAAATTCACTCCATCGGACGAAACCTCCACAAAGGCTTGTCCTTGACTGCCGCTCTCATTGGCAAAAATTACAAAATCCGCTCCGCTCTCGTTTTTTATAGGACGGTCAAAAGTAAGAGTAGCGGTTCCATTTTGTAAGGCAACAAATTTTGTTGTATTTGCCTGACCTATGGCATTGAAATAACTTCCCGTAGTTACACTTGTCTCCACGCCCTTTGCCCAAGCAACAATATTTTCATCTGTCATTGCAGGAGCATCTATAACAGGAGTTTTCATTAATTCTATATCATCCACATAGTAGACGTTGCCAACATCCGACCAGCCTTTTGCCATAAAAGCAATATATTTGCCCGAGCCTGTGTATTGAGACAAATCAACGGTGTATTCTTGCCATGGTGTAGAAGTAGGAGTTGTTGCCCAAACGGTATCAAAGGTTGATATATCGTTTTTGTCTGTCATAACACCCAAAACAATTCTTTTGCCTAAGGTGTTGACTTTTCCCCAAAAATTCAGTGAAAGAGTATTTATTGCTATGGTGTCGGCAAGTTTTGGAAAAACAGCGACAACTTGAGCATTGTCGGCTACTTGCATATAAAGACCACCGCCTCCGTTATGGTTGGTTGAGGAAATGTTTGGAGTGTTGCCTGTGCTTATTTTTGTCCAACAGGCAGGGAAAGTATATGTTCCACTGCCACTTATACCGTATGTATCAAAATTTTCCACATAGGGCAAAGAGGTAATATCGCAACTATTATCAGTGCTTCCTCCTATGGTAGGAACAGGAGTATAGGTTGCATTTTGAACAAGACAAGAAACATCATCCCAATCATCCAATGCTATACTCATCCAATGATTTCCTTCCATCACAACCCCAGACATACCTGTTGCTGTAAGACTGCAATCCTTTCTTAGCATAAAGTAATGTGCAACCATATCATTTAAAGCAGAGTATTCATGAATTCCGTCCTCATCGTAATCAAAAGCAAAATCATCTAAAAAACCTCCCGTATATTCCATCTTAAAACGAGAATCCACAGTGGAAATTTCTATTAAAGCATCTTGTAGAGAAACATTATCACCGCAACGATATCCTAATACAAAACAATCGTCGCCCATAGAGGGTCTGTTGTAATGGATTATTAAACCGACTTCGTTATCTCCGATGCCAACCCAATATTCTATATCTTCAGCGGTAAATGTGCCATTTGGGGCAACAGAAGTTAATTGTTGAGCAAAAAGATTTACGCTCACAAAAGACAGCAACAAAGCCATCAAACTCACAATACGTTTTTTCATTCTTTTAACGTTTTTCTTTTTTTGTTAATAATAAATAAAACATATCGTAAAATCTTGTAAAGAAGAGCAGACTTTTGTTTCTTATCAGCCATAATAAGCAACAAAAAATCACTTTTACCGTCTCTTTAATACCCGAAAGTTACGATTTTTGTCAAACATTTGGCAGGTCTTCTGACTCGCTCCAACTGTAAAAAAAAGTCTTCTCATTTCCCTTTTAGGAAACAATGACTATAAAGATATTTTACAGTCTTAACGGAACTTACAGCTACGGGTATAGTTTGGGCTTTGCACCCAATTCCCTATTATCCTCTACAAAAGAGGCACCGAAAGTTTGAGGTTGCAAAATTAGTAAAAATAATTTAAACGCCTAATGTGTTTGCTATTTTCTCCGCTGTGTTTATGCCATCCATAGCCGAAGAGGTTATACCTCCGGCATAACCTGCTCCCTCTCCACAAGGGTAAAGATTTTGGAGTTGGGTGTGTTGCAAATCTACTTTACGAGGTATTCTGACAGGCGAAGAAGTCCTGCTTTCCAAACCTATAAGCATAGCCTCTTCCGTTATATAACCTTTCATCTTTTTATTAAAATGTTCAAACCCCAAAGCCAAATTTTCCGATATTATATTTGGTAGTTTGTCCCTCAGATTGACACTCATCAGCCCCGGCATATAGGAAGAAGAGCACAGCGTGGAGGAGGTTCTTTTGTCCATAAAGTCGGTTATTCTTTGAGCGGGTGCTATTTGTTTGTTTATATAGAGAAGTTTTTCCCATTGCTCTTGCAATTTCATTAAAGACAAGGCACCGAAATGAGAATATTCCATAGCATCTTCCTCATTTATGCTTACCACTATGGCGGCATTGCCTTTTTCTCCACTACGCAAAGAGTTGCTCATTCCATTAACGGACATTAGTCCCGCTTTGTCCATTGCAGGCACCACTATTCCTCCCGGACACATACAAAAAGAAAAAACTCCCCTATTTTTTCCCTTAAAAGTCAGGCTATAATTGGCAGGAGGTAATAAATCATAATAAGCCTCGCTGTGATATTGTATTTGATTTATAAGTTCTTGAGGATGCTCTACCCTTACCCCTACGGCAAAAGGTTTGGCATGTATTTCCCAATTGTTGTCATAGAAAAGTTGATAAATATCTCTTGCCGAGTGTCCTGAGGCAAGTATGGTTTTTTGTGCAAAAATTTCCTCCCCTTCGGATGTTTTTACCCCCACTACACAATTATCTTTAACAATAAAGTCCACAACTTTGGTATCAAAAAGGTATTCTCCTCCGCAATTTTCTATAGTTTTACGAATGTTTTTCAGTATTGTTGCCAACCTGTCCGTACCTATATGAGCGTGGTTTTGGTAAAGTATTTTTTCGTCTGCGCCAAAATGCACCAACAGAGACAAAACCTCCTCTATATTGCCTTTTTTTGTGGAACGAGTATATAGTTTGCCGTCCGAAAAAGTACCTGCACCTCCTTCTCCAAAACAAAAATTGCTCTCTTCGTTTATCTCTTTATTGCGACAAATATTTGCCACATCTTTTTTTCTTTCCTCCACAGGTTTGCCCCTTTCTATAATTATGGGCTTTAAACCCTTTTGTATCAATCTCAAAGCGGCGGCAAGCCCGCAAGGTCCTGCTCCTATGATAAGGACTTCGGAGGAATTTCTAACATCCAAAAAAGGTTGTGGCTTAATTATGGGTAAATCATTATTATTTGAACATACAACGGAAAGATTATACACAGGCATTTTCCTGCAATCCAAACTCTCTTTCATTATTTTAAAGGAAAGCCAGCGAATATCTATACCACTTGCTTTGGCTATTTCTCTCTTTAATAATTCTTTATTGCTGTAGTTTTCGGGAGTCAGAGTGATTTGTATAATTTTTCTCATACTATTCAAATGTTAGATTGATATAAAAAACTTGTGATTTTATTTTTTCCAAGCAGTCTGTGTAAGCATTATTAAAATTGTGGTCAAGAATATCGGTAAGCCCAAAAGAAGATTTTAACTCTATACCTATTTTGCACATAGGCAAATAAAAATCAAAACCAACTCCAAGCGTATAAAACAATTCTTTGTTTTCCAATTTCATAAGGTATTCCTCCGGCTTTAGTTTTTTTCTTTTTATGGAACCCATATCATAAACAAATTTGCCACCAGCCAAAAGATAGGGACGAAAATTGTGATAACGCTTGCTCTGTATTTTCAACTCCAAAGGCGCTTCCAAATAAATAACCTCCAAAGAGTTTTTTCTTTCTATATATTGGTCATTTTTTAGAATATCAAAGGCAAAAGTTCTTTCGCTGAGTATAAGAGTTGGGATAAACCTAAGATGCAGGAATGAGGTTAATTTAAGGTCTGCCGACACTCCTACCGCCAAGCCCGGCTCACTCATGGAGGAAAAACCCATAATGGTATCGTATAGAGGCAAAGAGGTTTTCTTTACCATATTTGAATACAAAGAATTATAACCAAAAGTTACGCCGAAATGCAACACTTGTTCGTCAAACTCCGGCATATTGGGAGGAGAGGATTGAGCCTTTACTTCCATCTCAACAACCGAAAAAAACACTATGACCAAAAACAATCGTTTCATCATTTATTATAAACTTTAAAACATTGTTTTTTATTGTAAAAATACGTAAAAAAGAATAAAGTAAATAAGTGGGAAACATATATATCAAAAAAGGAGGCTTTCGCCTCCATCTCACATTTTATAACAGTCTCTCAAGTTACAGGCTTATACGAATATTTAATAGCAAATTGTTTATTGAGGTTTTTGGCAAATCTACACCATTTGTTTTCTTTGGTTCAAGTTTTATTATAGTAGGAGCATAATTTAGTTGGAAACCTAAGTTATCATACCAAAAAGTTACCCCCAAAGGCAAAGAATAGTTATTCCATATACCATTATAAATGCCATAATCAAAATCCATTACATCGCAAGCAAGGTCTACATTGGCACTCAGAGCAATATTATTCTTTCTATAAAAATAATACTCCACTCCTACCAAACCTGTAAAAATATCACTTGAAGCATGCCTTTCATCTTCGGCAGAAAAGTCTTGCCCACTAAGATATTTTAATCCAAATTGGAAAGCAAAACCATTGGCAATAAAGTAATTTCCACTCCAACCAAAACCAATTTGTCCCATTTTAATATTATCAAAATCTGTAGCATAGGTAGAGGAAACAATTGAAGGATTAGTTGATAGATAATCATTCATTTGACCAAATCCTGTTGCAAACGCACCCGAAACAGAAATCTCAAAAAACATATCATTCTTATTACGCCCTTGTGCAAACACAGAAAAAATACAACATACAGCAACAGCAACAATTAAAATTCTCTTTTTCATAATTTTCTATTTTTTATTATTGATTATTCTCCTTTTTATCATCCTTATTATTATCTATATATATGATTTTAATTTCTCCTTCTGGAGTTTCTATTACTATTGCATCTCCATTTTGTATATCTTGATCTATTATAAATGCACTTACTATAGCCGCTCCAGCAGCAGTACCTTTAGGTCCCAATAAAGAACCAATAAGACCTCCCACTGCATCACCTAAAACAACACTCCAAAAACTATAACGTGGTTCTGGTGTATCTCCTTCAAATATATCAAAACAACCATCATAGTTTAACCAAAAATGCATAGAGTGTCTTAAAATAGAAGTAAATATTAAAACGTTACGCATTTCATCTTTAGAAATACCTGTCTTATCATTTAGTATATCTCTTTCTACTCCTTTTATATAATTGCTGTATGCTTTATAGGGTAATTTTGAATTATCTATAGACATACGTATAGAAGTCTCAATTATATTTCTCACTAATAATTTAGACTCCGTAGATAGATTTTGAGCATCTATGTACCTAAGAAAACAATCGTTGTTTCTTTTTTCTGTCGATAGCATTTCTTTAGCAACATCATTCGCCCATTGTACAGATTCTCCTTGTTTCATAAGGTAATCACTGTAAAGACAAAGCAATTGTTCTTTATTACCATAAAGAGAGCTACCATTTTTTTTCTCAAACTCCTCTCTTTCTAACAATACTTTATGTAGCCAGACATTGTGTTTGATACCCACAGTATCAAATGGATTGTCCCCATTTGATGATATCAAAACTGACTTATTTAAAGAAGATATATTTTCTTCTCTATCATCATTGTTACAGGAAGTAAAACCTGCGATTATTAAACTTAGCATTACAATGCTAATAATTACACCTTTCGTGTTTTTCATAATTGAATTATTTTTTTAATATACCGCAAATAAGTTTACTATAATAAATTTTGTAGTTATGCGGCGTAACCTCAAAATTTCTATGCTACAAAGAACTATCTATAATAACCACCATAATATATTGTCATATTTTTTGCAAAGGTATATATTTTTTTATATACCGCCAAGCAAAAACACTTGTTACACTGTAAAATACTCATTTTTGAGTACAAAAGAGTTCACAAACAATAAGGGAGTAAAATTTCATTATAAAGGCAAACGACTGATATATTATTTGCTTATCATCCTATTTTTAACAGATATATTTTTTTATATACCGCCAAGCAAAAACACTTGTTACACTGTAAAATACTCATTTTTGAGTACAAAAGAGTTCACAAACAATAAGGGAGTAAAATTTCATTATAAAGGCAAACGACTGATATATTATCTGCTTATCATCCTATTTTTAACAGATTTTTTATATACCGCCAAGCAAATTAGAAAAAGATAAAAGGAGGCTTTCGCCTCCCTCAAAAAATAAATTTATTAACTTTAAAACAATTTGCATAACTTAAGAGTAACTAATACCCTCTTGTTATGATGAAAGAATTAAAAAAAAAGTTACTTATTCATTTTCAAAAAAGCCACTTCTTTGTCTGTAAGAAAACGATAATGTCCTCTTAACAAGTTCTTTTTTGTCAAACCGGCAAAATAAACCCTATCCAACTTTACAACCTCATAGCCCAAAGACTCAAACAAACGGCGAATAATTCTGTTTTTGCCCGAATGTATGCTAACGCCTACTTTCTTTTTGTCTATTGGTTCATTGTTGGTGTAGTTTATAGCGTCTACTTTTTCAAAACCATCTTCCAACTCTACTCCTTTTAGTAAAGTATACATATCGGCTTTGCTTATGGAATTGTCCAACTCAACATTGTACACCTTCTGAGCACCAAATGAAGGGTGTGTAAGTTTCTTTGTCAATTCTCCATCATTGGTAAACATTAACAGACCTGTGGTATTTCTGTCCAAACGTCCTACAGGATATACTCTTTCTGAACAAGCGTCTTTTATCAACTCCATAACGGTCTTTCTTGCAAAAGGGTCGTCAGAAGTAGTTATATAACCTTTGGGTTTGTTAAGCAGAAGGTAAACTTTTCTTTCGCTTTTTAATTCCGTGCCGTTGTATTTGACAACATCGCCCGGCAATACCTTATACCCCATCTCCGTTATTACCTTATCATTGACGGTAATATTACCTGTGGAAATCAATACATCAGCCTCTCGCCTTGAACATATACCTGCATTGGCTATATATTTATTAAGACGAGTTTTGCCTACATTCTCCGGATTTGGAGGAGTAAAGTTAGGTCCCTTTTCTTTCTTTGGTTTTGTGTTTTCGCCTTTTAAAAGTCTTGGTCGCTTAGGTTTTTGTTGATAATCTCCATTCGCTCTATTTTGAGAATAAGGACGGGAATTATAAACTTTCTCTTTACCCTCATGTTGTGAGGACTCTCTATTGTAAGGCTTTCTTTCTCTATTATCTGAAAATTTTTTGCCTCTGTTGTCAAAAGATTTTCTTTCTCTGTTATTAACTTTTTCTCTATCGTTGAAAGGTCTTTCTCTTTTTGGATAAGAGGACTTTCTCTCTACCTTTTCAAACCTATGTTCTTTATCTTTAGAGGCTTCTCTTCGCACTCTCGGGCGAGGAGTCTTTTCTCTTTTGTTGCGATAATTCTCATCATCGCGTCTTTCCCAATCGTGGGAAGAAAAATCATTTCTCATGTTTTCTACTTAATTTATAATAAAATATACGGTTGCAAAAATATATATTTTTTTTGTCCCTGCAAAATAAAAAAACAAAATACTCTATTGCTGTAACTCTTGCCTTATCCAATCATACCCTTTTTCTTCAAGTACTTTGGCAAGATTTTTATCTCCGCTTTTAACTATTTTTCCTTCATAAAGCACATCCACCACATCCGGCACAATATAATCCAAAAGCCTCTGATAGTGAGTAATTACTATTATTGCATCGTCTTTGGTATGTACCTTATTGACACCCGATGCCACTATTCTGAGAGCGTCTATATCCAAGCCTGAATCCGTTTCGTCCAAAATGCTCAACGTAGGTTGCAACATAGCCATTTGAAAGATTTCATTTTTCTTTTTTTCTCCGCCTGAAAAGCCTTCATTTACGCTCCTACCTGCCAAAGAAGAGGATAATTCAACATATTTTTCCTTTTCTTTCATAAGCAAAAGAAAGTCTTTTGCACTTATAGGGTCTAAGCCTTTGTATTTCCTCTGCTCATTAATTGCGGTTTTCATAAAATTGGTAATACTTACTCCCGGTATTTCCACAGGGTATTGGAAGCCTAAAAATATGCCCTCACAAGCTCTTTGTTCCACACTCATGGAAAGCAAATCCTTTCCTTTGTAAATAATCTCTCCCTTGGTTATGGTAAATTTGCTATTGCCTGCGATAACAGCGGCAAGGGTGCTTTTTCCATTGCCATTTGGTCCCATAATGGCGTGTATTTCACCTTTATTAACTGTAAGATTAAGTCCTTTTAGTATCTCTTTTTCTCCTATACTGACATGCAGGTCTTTTATATCCAATAAAGCCATATATTATCTGAATAAATTTTTTGCAAAATTAGCAAAAAAATCCATTATCAAATTTTATTTGTGTGTTATTTATAAAAACAGGTTAGCACAAGTTATAAAACAACCCTATGCTAACCTATTGCAAACCTTTTTGAAAAAACTTTTTTATTCAACCACTATAATAAAATAATTCTTCTTTCCTTTTTGTACAAGAATATATTTGTCATTCAACAAAGAAGAAGCATCGGCAATATAGTTTTCGTCAATTTTTTCTTTATTGATGGACAAAGAATTTTCTTTTAAGGCTCGGCGTACTTCTCCCTTGGAATTCAGAATATTGGTCTTTTCAGCCAATAGGTCTATTACGCCTATTTTATTTTCTATCTCGGTTTTTGTTACTTTGAACTGAGGAACTCCGTCAAAGACACTCAAAAACGTCTGCTCATCCAATTTTCTAAGCGTTTCGGTTGTACCTTTGCCAAACAATATTTGCGAAGCCTCTATAGCCGCTTGATAATCTTCCTCGCTATGTACTTTTATGGTTATGTCTTTGGCCAAAGCCTTCTGTAAAATACGTTGAGAAGGGTCTTCTTTGTGCAAACGCTCCAATTCCAAAATTTCCTCTTCGGTTTTCAAGGTAAAGATACGAATAAATCTTGCCGCATCTTCATCCGACAGATTCAGCCAAAATTGATAAAAAGCATAAGGAGAGGTTTTTTCTCTATCCAACCATATATTGCCTTTTTCTGTTTTGCCAAATTTCTTTCCGTCTGATTTTGTTATAAGAGGGCAAGTTATTGCAAAGGCTTCTTTGTCTAAAACCCTGCGAATAAGTTCTGCTCCTGTGGTTATATTGCCCCATTGGTCAGAGCCTCCCATTTGTAAATGGCAACCATATTTTTGATATAAGTAAAGATAATCGTAGCCCTGCATAAGTTGGTAAGAAAACTCGGTAAATGAAATACCTGTCTCTATTCTCTTTTTTACACTATCCTTAGCCATCATATAATTGACGGTTATGTGTTTGCCTATTTCTCTAATGAAGTCTATGAAAGTCCAGTCCTTCATCCAATCATAGTTGTTGAGAATTTGAGCATGGTTTTCTTGTTTCTCATCAAAGGAAAGAAACTTTTCCAACTGTTTTTTTATACATTCTTGGTTGTGTTTAATGGTTTCGGGGGTAAGCAAAACTCTCTCCTGACTTTTAAAAGAAGGGTCACCTATCATACCCGTTGCACCGCCCAAAACGACCAAAGGTCTGTGTCCGCAGGCTTGAAAATGTGTAAGTATCATTATTCCAACCAAGTGTCCTATGTGCAAACTATCTGCTGTAGGGTCAATGCCCACGTAGGCTGTTGCTATGCCCTTTTTAAGTTCTTCCTCTGTTCCGGGCATTATGGAGTGAATCATATTTCTCCATTTCAATTCTGCTACAAAATCTTTCATCTATTTATATTTTTATATGGTGTCTTTTTTTTAATTGTTTCCCGTATGCCCAAATCCTCCTTCGCCTCTTGTGGTATCGGATAGATTTTCTGCAACCTCTATTATAGCCTTATCATGCTTTGAAATAATCATTTGAGCAACTCTTTCGCCTGAGTTTATAACGAAACTTTCCGAAGAAAGATTGACAAGCAATATTTTTATTTCACCTCTATAATCGGCATCTATTGTTCCGGGAGAATTTAACACGGTTATACCATTTTTCAAAGCCAAGCCGCTTCGTGGTCTTATCTGTGCTTCATAGCCTTTTTCCAATTCTATATATAGTCCAGTAGGTACTAACACTCTTTGCAAGGGTTTCAACTCTATACTCTCCGATAAATACGCCCTCAAGTCCATACCGGCAGACATATCGGTCTCATATCTTGGCAAAGGATTGTTGCTCTTGTTTATTATCTTTAATATACTCATTTCTATCAAACTAATTCTTTTTCTCTGCGGGTGCAAAGGTACGACTTATTTTTTTATCTATGCAAAATATATTACTTAAATACAAAACAACTTGTGTTTGAAAAGACAAATCTTTTTACTGACAAAATGTCATAATCTTTTAAATGGAATATCTTTTGTTTTCTTAGTGAAGTATTGTTTTATAGTATAGAAAAATAAAGAAATTTAAATATATGAGTAGTGAAATAAAAAAAGAGTCTATGAAAGGACAGATTAATGTAAAGACAGAGAATATTTTTCCTGTCATAAAAAAGTTTTTGTATTCCGACCATGAGATATTTTTAAGGGAAATAGTATCCAACGCTGTAGATGCTTCTCAAAAATTAAAGACACTTTCCTCTCTTGGACAGGTTGATGGAGATTTGGGCGATTTGACCATAGATGTAAAAATAGACGAAAAAAATAAAACTCTTTCTGTGATAGACAGAGGTATAGGTATGACAAAAGAAGAGGTTGAAAAATATATTACACAAATAGCCTTTTCAGGAGCGGAGGAGTTTTTGGAGCATTTCAAAGGCAAATCCGAAGCCGAAGCAAACGCTTTGATAGGTCATTTCGGACTTGGTTTCTTTTCGGCTTTTATGGTATCGGAGCGTGTGGAAATTTTTACAAAATCTTATAAGAATGAACCTTCTGTACATTGGACTTGTGATGGCGATACCGAATACACCATAGAAGAAGGAGACAAAAAAGAACGTGGCACGGAGATAGTTATGCATATTTCTGAGGACTGCCAAGAGTTTTTGCAAGAGAGCAAAATTTTGGAACTGCTAAGAAAATATTGCAAATTTATGCCTATACCTATTCGTTTCGGAAAGGAAAAAGTGTGGGTGGATAGTGAAACCGAAAAGGACAAAGACGGCAATCCAAAACGTGTAGAGAAAGAGCAGGACAGAATAATCAACGATGTTAATCCTTTGTGGAAACGCAAACCTGCAGAGTTAAAAGAGGAAGACTACGATAAGTTTTATCATGAGTTGTACCCTATGAATTTTGATGCACCGTTGTTCCATATACATCTTAATGTGGACTATCCTTTCAACCTTACGGGTATTCTTTACTTTCCAAAACTAAAACGCAACATTGACCCAACTTTGGACAAAATACAATTATACTGCAACCAAGTTTTCGTAACCGATAGCGTAGAGGGTGTTGTGCCTCAATATATGATGCTTTTGAGAGGAGTTTTGGACTCGCCGGATATTCCACTGAATGTTTCCCGTTCTTATTTGCAAAGTGATAGCAATGTAAAAAAGATATCTTCTCACATATCAAAGAAAGTTGCCGACAAGTTGGAAGAAATTTCAAACAAAGAGCATGAAGAATTTATTAAGAAATGGGATGATTTGAAAGTGTTTGTTGAGTACGGTATGCTTTCGGACGAAAAATTTTACGAAAGAATGCAAGGCATCTATTTGCTAAAAAATACCGATGGAGAATTTTTTAATTTTGAAGATTATAAGAAGAAAATAGAGCCTTTGCAAACCGACAAAAACAAAACTTTGATTTATCTTTATGCAAAAAATACCGATGAACAATATGCCTACATACAGGCTGCAAAAGAAAAAGGATATGATGTGCTTTTGATGGATGGAGTTTTGGATTCTCATTTTATCAATATGTTGGAGCAGAAATTTCAAGGAGCAAGGTTTGTGCGTATAGACTCCGATGTTGTCAATAAGTTGATAGAAAAAGATGAAAAAATACCTTCAAAACTTTCTGAAGATGAGACAAAGAAAATAAAAGAGTTGTTTGAACAAAACCTTGATTCCAAAAAATTTACTACTCAAACCGAGTCTTTGGAAGAAAATTCTCAACCCGTAACCATAACTCAAAACGAATTTATGAGAAGAATGAAAGAAATGTCCGAAATAGGTGGAGGCGGTATGATGGGCTTGTATGGTGATATGCCTGAGAATTACAACCTTGTTATCAATACCAATCACCCTTTGATTTGGGATATACTTCATTCAAATGATGTTGAACATCAAAAACAGGTTATTTCTCAACTTAAAGACCTTGCTCTTTTGTCTCAAGGTTTGTTAAAAGGAGCGGAATTGGACGAATTTATTAAGCGTAGCACAAAAATAATTAAATAAAATTAACATTAATTATTATAGGTCAGCATAGGCACAAAACATTTTATGTACTATGCTGACTTATATTTTTATTCCTAACGACAATATAATACAATATCTTTTAAAACCTCCTTGCCCATATCTCTATTGATTTTGTTTTTTACGGCATCTTTTACCATAGAGAGTTCTGTTTTGGCTATGGGGGAAGAAAGAGTAACATAGAGAATATTTTTACTTAAATAAAGATTCTTTGTATATTGTTTGATAAGATTGCCTGTCGTTTTTTCCCACAAGGTTTTTATCTCTTTTTCGTATGGAGAATAATCTATATGGCATCGCTTAAAAAACAATTCCAAAAACTCTTGCAAAGGCATTTCGTTTGCTTCCGGTCTGCCTCTTTTGACGTTGTATAAATAATAATATCTATTAAAACCTGACATATTCTCTTGCAAAATTACAAAAAAATATTTTCACTCTTTTCACAAAAATAAAGACTCTCACAAAACAATAAGAGCAATTATCATTTTGTGAGAGTAAAGGCAATTACATTCGTTCCTCTAAATCCTCAAAGGTTAGGGAGAGTTGTGTCATATTCTTTTTTAAGAAAGGCAAAAAGTTATCAAAAAAATCTTTTCTTCGGGTTTCTACTATTTTTTGCTTTGCTCCTTGACAAACAAAATAGCCCATACCTCGCTT
The DNA here is from genome assembly GCA_964542225.1 of uncultured Bacteroidaceae bacterium. GTDB lineage: Bacteria > Bacteroidota > Bacteroidia > Bacteroidales > P3 > Scybalousia_A. The sequence continues at coordinate 13,893 of CAZITO010000039.1, forward strand.
ATTATAAATTATATCGTTATCGGCAAGTCTTTCTATTGCTTTCATCGCAGTATTAACATTAACTTCATAGTGTCCGGCAAGTTCTCTAACCGATGGTATTCTGTCATCTTCTTTGATTTTGTCCTCAATTATATCATCAGCCAAGCGTTCCGAAAGTTTGATAAATATTGGAGTATTATCTATAAACATAATTATTTAACTCCTCTCTTTTTTTAGTTTGAAATAAGCCCCCAAAATGCAAGCAAAAAACAATATATGAATAATTATTTTTACTGCTGTTTGCACCGTTTTGCCAAAAAAGTTTGTGTACTGCTCCAAATCGGGGTGGAACAAGTAAATATGAAGTGCAAAAAGTAAAATACCGACAAATGCCAAGCCAAATACTATTGCCCAAGTTTTTATGACTTTATTCTTTTTGAAACAAACCGCTCCAAGAAAACTCAGCCCCATCAAAAAATAAACACATAACCAACCACCATAATGCGAAAACTCACAAAGTGTTTGCTTATACAAAAGGTTATACCCTTCAAATCTTATGGAATTTATCAAATGACCTATTTCCATACCGATAAACAAAGCACAAAATATCAAAATCGGCAATATAATAAAGGTTATGACAAAATTTGCGATAAATTTTTCCTCTATGCTTGAGGGTAAAAGTATTTCGCACGAACGATTATATTTTTTATCATAATTTCTAAACGGAATAATAGAAGCCCAAACCACGCTTAGAAGTAGAAAAAATCTGTAAAAATTGCTAAAAACATCATTTATAAACATTTCACGTGGCATAACAGCAAACAGAGTATCCGCCACCATAGTAATGGTTGATAAGGCAACTGTTACTATAAAAATATATACAATGGCTTTTCTATTCATTGCCAAATCTCTTTTTAAAAGAGGAAAAAATCTTTTAAGACTAAACATAATTACTTCCAAATATTTAATTAAACATTTCTTTGAACAAATTTTTATTTAAGAAAGAGGCTTTGAAAAACATTTCCACATCAAGGTTACTCTCCTCTTCTCCTTTGTTTTCTCTCACAATGGCAAGTCCCGCAACATTGTCCTCTTGATAAAAAACTCTATCGGTCATAGCAACTTTTTCCTCTATGCCAAACCAAAGTTTTGAGGTTATCTCTTCTGTGGAAACATTAATCAAAACCTTATTATTGTCAAGTATTATTATGTTGTCCAAAACATTTTGCAAATCTCTTGCTTGATGCGTGGAAATAACAATGGTTTTTTCCTCCGTCATGGCTTTGATTAGTATTTTTCTAAAAGATGATTTGCTTGGAATATCAAGCCCATTTGTCGGCTCATCAAAAAATATAAATCTCGTGTTGCAAGCAAGACCAAAGGCTATATATATTTTTTTCTTGCTACCAAAGGAAAGTTTTGAAAGTTTTTGCTTTTTATCCTCTATCTCAAATTCTTGCAAATAAGAATCAAATTCCGAAGCAGAAAATTTCGGATAAAAAACAGAATTATATTTTTCAAATTGTGCTATTGTAAAGTCCGATTCGGGCATTTCTTCATTTAGAAAAAAGATATCTTGCAACAATTCCACTTTTCTTTCCTTTGGAATATAGGTATTATTGGTTTGTTGCTCATTGTTATAATATATTTTCACCTCACCTAATTTGGGAAATTTCAGACCCGATATAAGATGCAAGAGTGTAGTTTTGCCGACTCCGTTTTTGCCAAGCAAACCATAAATTTTGCCTTCTTGCAATACACAACTAATATTATCAAGTATCAATTTATTTTTTCTATAAAAGAAACTTAAATCCTTAATTTCTATCATTGTATCAGTTTTTTTAAGAGATTTATAACTTGTTTTTACTTGGATTGTCCCTGATTGGTCTCAACTTCTCCTCCCGTACGTTGGTCCATGTCCATACTTTTTATTTGTTTAAGAGTGTTATTATCTACCTTCTTTCCAAAAGAATAAGACAAAGAAGCACCAATCATAGGGTATTGCCAAACAATGGAGTTTTTTGTTTTCATTTTGTCCGTTGTCATATTCATGGTAAAGGTACGTTTTGGCAACTGTCCAACACCAATAGAGGCTTTCAAACTCTTGTTAAGAAATTCTTTTGAAAGATTTACATCAAACGAAAACATATCTCCCATGGAGTAAGTTCCTTCTTGTCCGCCCGTCATATAAAAGGCTGAAAGCGTAAGTTTTGTTTTAAAGAAAAAGTCCACTTTAATGGATTGCCATGTCATAAATCCAAATCTTTCCAAATTAAGATGCAACAATTCATCTTCAACCTTTGTTTGTTTGTAAGTTGCCTGAGCCCATATTGTCCACTCCAAGTGCTTGCCCAAAGGCAACGAAGTACTCAAACCCAAAGAGGCTTGTTGAGAGTGTCCTAAATTGTAAGGTTTTTCATCAAAGATAAGAGTATTGGGACGCAAGTATTGTGTTTGATAAATAATATCATTGGTGTAGTCGTATGAAGCTGTAAGGAAAATAAAATAATGGAAAGCATAGGAAAGATTAAGCGAGTGAGTATATTGAGGCTTCAAGTCAGGGTTTCCTTTTTTGTATAAATATTCGTTTTCTTTTTCAAGGAAAGGATTCATTGTATTATACTCCGGACGGGTAATTCTATAAGAATAGACAAAATTAAGATTGTCCAAATCATTTACCTTGTAGTTAAAATTTATATTTGGGAAAAGGTCTATATAATCTTTTGTTTTTTCGGAAGTATTGACCCTTTGTTTTATATTGGTGTGGGTATGCTCCGCTCTAAGTCCCACTCTCATAGACAATTTATCGCTGAATTGATTTGAAAAAGAGGCGTAAAGAGCGTTAACGTTTTCTGTGTAATCCAAATGGTTGGAAGTATTGAAATTATATTCGCCGTCCTCATAGCAAACGAAATCATTGCTAACCTTGGTCAGACGGGTTTTGGCACCGAATTCCAAAGACATACGTTGGTTAAAAGGTTTTATAAGGTCAAATTTAAGGGAGTATGTATTATAGGTGTTTTTTGTAGAATCATCATCTGTTCCCTCATTGCTAAGAGTCAAAAAATCTCCGTGATAATAACGGGCTTGTCCAAAACAATAGTCTTTGGACACATTATTATCGTAGTCCAAGGTAATGGAATATTGTCCTCCCTTGTCGTCTATTTTTCTGCTATACCAAAGATTGGCGGCAAGATTTCTGCCATTGCCATGTTCCAAACTATTGTTGGTATAAGAAGAATCCACAATACTATAAGGGAATACAGAAAAACGCGTACGGCTTAAAGGTTGTTTTATTTCCGGGTGGGAATTTCCATTTACAGAAAACATTGCTCCTATTGAAGAATTATCACTTATTTTATAATCTGCGGAAAGGCTACCATTGTAACCTCTGTAATCATATTTGTTGGTTATTTTATCCGTTTTCATTTTTGTCGTAGGGTCGGAAAAAATAAATGCTTCACTTTCCATTTCATTTTGTCCTGCCCATCTGTTGTAGGAAAGAGATGTGTTGATAGTCCAACGGTTGTTGACATAGTTAAGATTTATTCCCTCATTGTGTTTCAATTCCTTTGCATAGCCTGTCCAAGCGTTGAGTTCTCCCGACCAGCCTAAGGTTTCGTGCTTTGCCATTTTGATATTGATAATACCTGCCGTACCTTCAGCCTCATATTTTGCAGAAGGGTTTGAAATGGTTTCTATTTTTTCTATATCAGAGGGCGACATGGCTTTTAACATACTTTTCATTGCAGAATAGGGAACACGAATATCCCTGCCGTCAAATTGGAAAAGAATACCGCTTTTGCCATTCAGTTGTATGTTTTCGTCTTTATCTATAACCACACCGGGCACTTTTCTAAGCAATTCAAAAGCATTGGCTGTGGCTGAAGAAACATCCTCGTCTATATTCATAGCAACACCATCATTGGTCATTTCAAAACGTTTTTGTTGTGCAAAAACCTCTATGGTACTAAGTGTTTCCCTGTCTGTTTCCATATACACTTCATTAATAAACAAAGTGTCTTTGCTTCTCTTTGAGTTGTTGGCTATGGGAAGCGTAATGTTTTTGTAACCTATAAAGGAAAAAGTAATATAGTTGGCTTTTTTATTATAAGTTATGGAGTATTCTCCGTTGGCATCGGAAACTCCTCCACCAAGCAAAACTGCATTTTGAGTTGTGTCATCATACAACATAACATTGCAAAAAGGAACAACTTCTTTGCTTTGGGCATCAAGTATAGAACCCTTTATCAGATTTTGACCATTCGTGCCGATACAAGCACAAACAAGCGTGAATAAGAATAAAAACTTTGTCTTCATTTTTTTTATTTTTTTAATTACTATATTAGTGTAATACTTTAATAATACACTGCAAAAGTAATACAATTATTTCAACTACCAAATTCTAAGCACAATTTTTTCAAAAAAAATAAAGTAACGGCTCTTCTCTATGCTAACTTATCATACCCCATAACAACCTATTTTACCCCATCAAAAAGAGGCAAAAAACGGCAAAATCGGTTTACTGATTATCAATAAGTTACAAAATAAATTTTTGCACGCGTTTGGTCAGGTCTGAGAATCTTCGTAACTTTGCATAGAGAAATACCCCTAATAGAAAATCCCCAAATTTTACCCTTATAACTACTTGATAATCAATAAAAACGAAACGGCGTTTTATTTTA
>CAZITO010000040.1:0-17998 GCA_964542225.1 uncultured Bacteroidaceae bacterium
AGAAAAAATTTTTTCCTCAAAAAACCGCTCGAAAACGCTGAAAATGACCATTTTTTCCCATTTTTGACCTCTCGAAAAACCCTAACTCATTGATAATTAACCATAATACTCCCATTTTTTACTTTTAAATATATATCAATTAAATTTCCCGAAAATTCTTTTTTATAGGTTATCATGAGTTATTGTAAGTTGGGAAGAGTTCCACTTTGCGGCTGTTCTATAAGAGCAAAATCGTTATAAATCGCCCTCACAATATGTCGCTATTCTATCATACCCATGTCAACTTATCTTAACCTGCAAAGACTTTAAATTTTTTATTCGTAGAAAAAATGCAACCTTTCACATCTTTTTGCGTATAAAATGGAAAAATTTGGGAAAAAAAGTAAAAAAATAGTATTATTTTGGAAAAATATAGTAATTTTGTAGCAATTTTATAAAAGTAGATACTTTGGATATGTCATTGATAGTAGGCGTTGAATATTGTAAAATGGACGGAAACGGAAGGTTTAAGTTGCCTGTTGCTTTTCTCAAGCAACTTAATCTCTCTACGGATAACCGTTTTTATATCAGACGTTCTATTTATGACAATTATTTGGAGTTATTTACCTATGATTCTTTTCAACAAGAGGTAAAAACGCTACAAGAAAAGCTAAATCCTTATGACCCGGATGCTAAAAGATTGTATCGCAAATATATAGAGAGCAATCTTATAGAAATGGATACTGCTGATAGGCTTAATATTCCTCCTATGTTGAGACAGAATGTTAATATAGAAAAGGAAATTGTTGTTGTCGGTAGTGGAAATTTTATGGAAATTTGGGATGCCGACACATACAAAAAACTCGATGAAGATAATTTTGATTACAAAACTTTGGCAAAAGAATTACTTGGCAAAGAAGAATAGTCGGAATAAACTTTTTAGTATTGTGTTTGTGTAAAAATAAGGAATGAACAACGAAGCATATCATATACCCGTAATGTTATCGGAGACTTTGCAAGGATTGAATATCAATCCAAGCGGGGTTTATGCCGATTTGACTTTTGGAGGAGGAGGACATTCAAGGGCTATACTTGACAGACTTTCTTCAGAGGGGGAGTTATATGCTTTTGATAAGGATGAAGACGCATTAAAAAACACTATCAATGACGAGCGTTTTTGTCTTATTCATGATGATTATTCCTCTGTTGCCAAACATCTTAGATTATATCGCAAAACACAAATAGATGGAATAATTGCCGATTTGGGAATTTCTTCTCATCAAATAGATGAAGCCGAGAGGGGATTTTCCATTAACAAAACCGCTCCTTTGGACTTGCGTATGGATAGGAGGAACGTTTTGATGGCTTCGGATATAATCAATTCTTATGATAAAGAGGAATTAAAAAGAATTTTTAAAACCTATGGTGAAATTCTAAATGCCGGACTTTTGGTTGATAGAATTGTCAAACAAAGAGAAATTGTCCCAATAGCAACAACGACAGATTTGATAGACACAATAAAACCTTTGGCTCCTAAGGGTAAGGAAAACAAATATTTTGCAAAAGTTTTTCAAGCACTAAGAATAGAGGTTAACGATGAGTTGGGTAATTTGGAAAAATGTTTGGAACAATGCACTTCCCTACTAAAAGAGGGGGGCAGATTGGTTATTATCTCATATCATTCTTTGGAAGATAGGTTAGTGAAAAATTTGCTAAAATGTGGAAATACTTCGGGCAAAATAGAGAAAGATTTTTATGGCAATGTTATTTCCTCTTATAAGGTGATAACAAAAAAGCCTTTGCAACCAACCGAAACGGAGATAATACAAAATCCTCGCTCCAAAAGTGCAAAATTAAGAATAGGTGAAAAAATAAAAGGAGGGCAAAATGGCTAACGTATTTAATTCTTTTAGCGAGGCAATACAAAAATATGTAAGCAAGCACCTATCTTTTATTTTTTATGTGGTGCTGTTGTTGGTGATATACATAGGTATAAGATACAATGAGGAAAAGGCGGTCAGTGATATATATAATCTTTCCAAAGAAATCGCCGAATCACAAAAACGCTATATGCAAATAAAAACGACTTATCAGCGAACAACTCAAATGACATACATAGACTCCAAACTACACGATATAGGCGTGGGTATATCAAAAGAGCCTATAAAGGATATTATTATTTATGAGGACACTATAATAAAACGGAATAAATAATTTTTATGATTACCAACAATAACAAAAATAGAGCAAGAGCCTTGTCTGTTATCTTCTTTTTGATGATAATACCTTTTGTTATTGTTTTATGTAAGGTAATTTATTTGAAAACCTCTGAAAATGATTTCTGGGAAAAAAGGGCGAAGGAATGGAATATCTCAAAACACAAAGTCAGTGCAAAAAGAGGTAATGTTTATGCCATAGATAATGATAGCGGAGAGCAACTTCTTTTGGCAACTTCTTTGAGATATTGGGACTTATATTTGGACTTGGGCAAGGGAAAGGTAAGAAGTACTAACTCAAAAAAAGACACGATAGATTGGATTATACCACAAAAGGAATACAATCAAAAAATAGGGCAACTTTGCTCACAACTTTCTTCTTTGTTTAAGGACAAAAGCGCCAAGGAATACAAGAGTTATTTTGACAAACAAAGAAAAAAAGAAAACAGATACGTACTCATACATAAAGATGTTACCGAACAACAACTTGAACAAATGAAACGCTTTCCTATTGTGGGCAGAGTGGCACGTATCAACAAAAGTAAGAAAGATACAACCTTTGTTCTTTCGGGAGTTATGGCAAAAGAGTCTAAATTTAAAAGAGTTTATCCTTATGGAGAATTGGCACGTAGAACAATAGGAATTCAAGTAAAGGGAGAAACTGCCGGTTGTGATACTTGTTATGATGGTATAGACGGTTATTATACCAACAAATTGTCAGGGGTGCATGGTTATAGATGGGAAAAACGTATCAACCCAAATCAGTGGATACCTATTGATAATGAATTGGAAATAAAGGTAGAGGATGGGTTGGATGTTATTTCCACCATAGATGTTTCTTTACAGGAGTTGGCGGAAACCGCACTTTTAAGGTGTTTAGATAGCAATCAGGCAGAAAGTGGTACGGTTGTATTAATGGAAACCCATACAGGACACATAAAGGCTTTAGCCAACTTTACAAAACAAAAAGACGACTCTTACAGAGAAACCGAAAACATTGCCATAAGCAATAGATTTGAACCCGGTTCCACTTTTAAGATAGTAACTGCGATGATGCTTTTGGACAAAGGTTTAGCGGATACCTCTGATATAGTACCAACGGGAGTCAAACACTTTCCCAACACCATAAAAGATATAAAAGACGTGGGCAAAGTAAGGCATGGGGATGTGTCTTTTAGACGAGCCTTGGAAATGTCTTCTAATGTTGGAATAAGTTCTCTGATATATGATTTATATTGTAAAGACAGGTCAAAAAGACCTTTATTGCGAGAGGATTTGATGCAATATTTTAATTATGATAAATTAAATTGTGATTTGGCTTTGCACGAGCCTCTGCCTATAATACGCAAAACAATACAGGTTGATGACCTTTTGCGTATGTCTTTTGGTTATGTTACTGCTATGACTCCTTTGCAAATGCTGACTTTTTACAATGGTATAGCAAATAATGGAAAAGTTATGAAGCCTCAATTTGTACAATCTGTTGCACAAGATGGAAAGATAGTGGAAACTTTTGAACCTGTGGTATTAAAGCAACAAATGTGTAAAAAAGAAACTCTTGCAAAAATACAAGATGTTTTGAAAAGAGTAGTCTTATACGGAACAGGTAGAAAATTGAGAAATACTTCATACGGAATAGCAGGCAAGAGCGGTACCGCCGAGATAGGTTATGATAACCAAAATCAAGTACTTAGACACAGAGCCTCTTTTGTCGGTTATTTTCCTGCCGACCAACCGCAATATTCCTGCATAGTGGTTATATCCAAACCACACAAGGCTTTGACACATGGAGGCGACCTTGCAGCACCGGTTTTTAGAGAATTGAGCGACAGGGTTATAGGTACAAGCAAATTTTATTATCCTCAAAAAAATCAGAAGGTAGAAAGCCTTATGCCTGTTATGACCTACGGCAATGCTAAAAATTATAGTCTTTTGTGTAAAAATTTGGGATTCTCTACTCCAAAGTTTGAAACGCTTTGGATAAAAAACTATTCAGCAGAGGGCAAACTTAACTACTCCAATCAACCAATAAGAAAATACCTTATGCCTAACGTTGTAGGACTTTCCATAAGGGATGCCGTATATATGTTGGAAAATATGGGACTGAATGTGGCTTTTGCCGGATATGGTAGAGTTATAACTCAGAGTATAGCAAAGGGACAATACATACATGCGGGCCAAGATGTGTTTTTGGATTTGGCTTCAAACAAAGAAAAAAAAGATAAACCTGAAAATAACGTAGCAATTACAACAAACAATACAAGTAATAAGAAAACATTACAAAACACTGCAAAATCAGACAAAAGCAATAACAAAACAACGGCAAAAAAGAAATGAAATCTCTTAAAGATATATTGAGTAATGTTAAGGTTGAACAAATAATAAATGAAAGGGAATTATTTGTTGAGGGGCTTGCTTTTGATTCTCGTAAGGTCAAAGAGGGTTTTGTTTTTATAGCAGAAAAAGGAGAGCAAACAGATGGGCACCTATTTATAGGAAAGGCAATAGAGCAAGGAGCAAGGGTTATAGTTCTTGAGCAAATGCCCGAGGAGAAGGATATTTTATCGGATGTAACTTACATAAAAGTAAAATCTTCTTCTTTATCGCTTGGACTTATGGCGAGCAACTATTATGACAACCCTACAAAAAAAATAAAACTTGTAGGTATAACCGGAACCAATGGAAAGACAACAACGGTTACTCTTCTTTATCGCTTGTTTTCTTCTATGGGTAAATCTTGCGGACTCATCTCCACGATAGAAAATAGAATAAAAGAAAACATTATTCCAACAGAGAGAACCACTCCAGATGCTCTAACACTTAATTCTTTATTTGCTGAAATGGTTAAGCAGGGGTGTGAATATGCTTTTATGGAGGTTTCTTCTCATGCTGTGGTGCAAAATCGTATTGCGGGTTTAAAGTTTAGTTGTGCCGTTTTCTCTAATATAACCTTAGACCATTTGGACTATCATAAGACTTTTGAGAATTATATCAAGGCTAAAAAGAAATTTTTTGATGATTTATCTTCAAAGGCTTTTGCTATTAGCAATTTGGACGATAAGAATGGCAAAGTTATGCTTCAAAATACAAAAGCAAAAAAACTTTTCTATTCTCTTTCAAATGCTTCGGCAGATTATAGGGCAACTGTTTTGGATGATAGTTTTGACGGTTTACAATTGATTATAGATAACAAAGAAATATTTTCCCCTTTGATTGGCAGATTCAATGCTTATAATCTGTTAGGTATTTATTCTGTTGCCGTAACTTTGGGTATGGCAAAACAGGAAGTGTTGGTGCATCTTTCTGCTCTTAATTCTGCTCCGGGAAGGTTTGAGAGATACAGATTATCTTCCGGTGCAGTTGCCATAATAGACTATGCTCACACGCCGGATGCTTTGGAAAATGTGCTTAAAACCATAAAGGAAATAAACGCCGTAAAGAAACAAAAAGTCTTTTGCATAGTAGGATGTGGCGGAGACAGAGACAAGACAAAAAGACCTATTATGGCTTCCATAGGACAAAAATTTTCCGATGTTCTCATATTGACCTCAGATAACCCTCGTACAGAAAAGAGCGAAGATATAATTGAGGATATGAGAAAGGGATTGACAAAAGACAAAGAGGGTAAAATGCATTTTTGTATAACTGATAGGAGAGAGGCTATAAAACTTGCTTGCACTTTGGCACAGAAAAATGATATTGTACTTGTGGCAGGCAAAGGACATGAAAATTATCAGGAAATAAATCATATAAAACATCATTTTGATGATAAAGAAGAGGTTTTAAAGTATTAACTAATTATAAAGGAAGATATATGTTATATTATTTGTTTAATTATTTGGATAAAGAATTGGGACTACCTGGTGCTGGAGTATTTCAGTATATATCTTTCCGCGCCGCCATGGCTGTGATTTTTTCTCTTTTGATTACAATAGTGTTTGGTGGCAGAATGATAGCCTTTTTAAAGAAAAAACAAGTTGGTGAATTGGTCAGAGACCTCGGACTTAAAGGACAGAAAGAAAAAGAAGGTACTCCTACTATGGGAGGGCTGATAATACTTGCCGCTATACTTATCCCCGTGCTTTTATTTGCTAAATTGGATAATATTTATATAATAATAATGCTTATAACCACTGTTTGGTTGGGTGCATTAGGATTCAGAGATGATTATATAAAGGTATTCAAAAAAAATAAAGAAGGTATGCGTCCTCGTACCAAAATCATGGGACAAGTACTTTTGGGCATATTGGTTGGTTCTTTAATGTTTTTTTCGCCCGATATACGCATACAGGAAAAACAAAATATAGCCGAGTATTCTCAAACACATAATTTGCAAGTTTCCTCAACATACGAACAAGCGAAGCAACAATTTACCAAAGAATCGGAACACAGTACAAAGACTACCATTCCTTTTGTAAAAGGACATGAGTTTGATTATGCAAAACTTCTAAAATTTTTGGGAAAAGATTATCAAAGTTATGCTTGGCTGATATTTATTCCTATAGTCATTTTTATTATCACAGCAGTAAGCAACGGAGCAAACCTAACCGATGGTATAGACGGACTTGCCACGGGTACTTCTGCCATTATAGGCTCTACTCTTGCTATTTTGGCTTGGGTAAGCGGTAATATAATATTTGCGAACTATCTCAATATAATGTATATTCCAAATATAGGAGAATTGACCATTTTTATAGCGGCATTCGTTGGAGCCACAGCGGGTTTTCTTTGGTATAACACCTATCCCGCACAGGTTTTTATGGGAGATACAGGCTCTTTGACTATAGGAGGAATAATAGCGGTGTTTGCCATATTGATAAGAAAAGAATGGTTGTTGCTTATTCTTTGCGGGATATTTATCATAGAAAGCGTTAGCGTAATAATGCAGGTATCTTACTTTAAATATACAAAAAAGAAATATGGCGAAGGGAAAAGGATTTTTCTTATGACTCCTATACACCATCACTTTCAAAAAAAAGGCTGGCACGAGGCTAAAATAGTGCAAAGGTTTTTCCTTATATCTATGATTCTTGCAGTAATAACAATAGTAACTCTTAAACTACGATAACAATAATGACAGCAGAAAATTTTATAAAACCAAATCAAAACAAAGTTTCTTCAACAGAACAAGCCTATCAAAAAATATATAAAATGAGAGATAAGGCTCTGATGAATATGTTTGTACGCCAAAGCAATATGCATAAACGACAACATATAGCAACTGTTGGTGGTATTTCATTTTTTGACGATGCTTTTTCTCTTACTCCAAACTCCACTTGGTTTTGCTTTTATCAAGCAACCACATCGGTTATTTGGATATTTGAAAATCTTAATCAAGAAGAGATAGATTTTTCTCAGCAAGCAGATGTTATAAAAGAAAAAGTTTCACAAATAGTGGTTATAAAGAGTAATTTTTCTGACAAAACCATAGAAAATTTAAAGAAGATAGTTAACGTTGTTACAGCCAATGATATGACAGAAGCGGTACAACTTGCATTTCATTTGGCTATAAAAGATATGTCCGTCATCTATTCTCCGGCCTCAGGCACTCCCGACAAAGCAGAGGAGCGAGTAAAAGAATACATAAAAAATGTTTATTCTCTGTAGATAAATGATAACAATAAATGAAAAATATAGACTAAAAGGCGACAAGGTTATTTGGATAGTATATATATTATTTATCCTTATATCTTTGGTAGAAGTTTTTTCTTCTATGGGAAAAACAGTGCAAGAAAACAGAGGTGGTAATGTTTCCTCCATGTTTTTAAAACACTCTTTTATGCTCTTGTTGGGTATAGGAACCTGCTATATTTCTCATTTGATTAATTATGTTAAGTACTCTCGCGTTGCAAAGCCGGCAATGATTTTTTCTATTCTGTTGCTAATTGTTACGCTACTTTTGGGTTATCTTGGTCCGGGAGGCAAGGCTGCTTCCCGCTGGATAGTAATACCTTTTGTCGGACAATTTCAACCATCTGAAATAGTAAAATATATTACAATAATTTTTGTTGCCACATTTATGGCAACAAACAAAAACAAGATTAAAGAAAAACAAACCTTTATCAATATATTCTTACCTATAATCTTTGTTTGTGGATTGATTTTTCCCGAAAATTTTTCTACTGCGGCTTTGATAGGCTTGGTTTGTTATATAATGTTGCTCGTTGGCGGTATCAATCGTAGGTATTGGTTTTTGAGTTTATTGGCTTTGTTTGTGGTATTTGTTCTTGTTATGTTGATAGATAGCCAAACAGGTTTTCTTTCTCGTGGAAGCACTTGGGGAAACCGTATAGATTTATTTCTCAATAATGATAAAATGGAAATAAATCAGACAAATATTGCTCTTATGGCAATTTCTACGGGAGGACTTTCGGGTAAGTTTATTGGCAATACAGAGATTGCTCGTTTCCTTTCAGAATCACACAATGATTTTATTTTTGCCATAATATTGGAGGAAGGAGGTTTGTGGATGGGATTGTTTGTAATAGTGTTGTATATCATACTTTTGTATCGTATGCTACGCATAGCCAAAAATGCAAAAGGCAATTTTGGTTCTATGTTAGCACTTGGGGTAACATTGGTTTTTATTTTTCAAGCAATACTTAATATGATGGTATCAACTAATCTAATGCCCGTAACGGGACAGACTTTGCCTTTTATTTCATACGGAGGTACCTCTTTTATTTTTTCTTCCTTTGCCTTGGGTATGGTTTTGAATATCTCTCGCTCAGAGAATCAAAAAACAAAACAAGAAATTATTATGGAAGAAGATGTGGCGGATAAATCTGATTCTGAAATAACAAAAACACAGGAGGATAAATTATGAAAGTAATTATAAGTGGAGGTGGCACAGGAGGTCATATTTTTCCTGCAATAGCAATAGCCAAATGTTTACAACGTAGAAACAAAAATTGTGAAGTATTGTTTGTTGGAGCAGAGGGCAAAATGGAAATGCAAAAAGTACCACAAGCAGGGTTTAAAATTATAGGCCTGAAAATAGCAGGGTTTCAAAGGAAAAAACTTTGGAAAAATATTACACTACCCTTTAAAATGCTGTCTTCTTATTTAAATGCAAGAAAAATAATAAAAAGTTTTGCTCCCGATGTTGTTGTGGGTGTTGGAGGTTATGCTTCGTGGGCAACACTTGGTCAGGCTCAAAAAATGGGTATACCGACACTGCTGCAAGAGCAAAACTCTTTTGCGGGCAAAAGCAATAAAATACTTGCCGCAAAAGCAGAGAGAATTTGTGTTGCATACGATGGTATGGAAAGATTTTTTCCCGCCAACAAAATAATAAAGACAGGCAATCCGGTGAGAAAAAATATCTGTGATATACAAGATAAAATGAACGAATTAAAGTCCAAGGGTTTGAAAACTTATTCCTTGACAGAAACCAAACCGACAATACTTGTAGTTGGAGGCTCTTTGGGGGCAAAAAGCATAAACGAAAGTATAGAAAACAACTTGGACTACTTTATAAACAATGATATACAACTGATTTGGCAAACGGGTAAATTTTATTACGATAACATAATTGCAAGAACAAAAGAGAAAATAGAACATTGTAATAATATAAAGATTACCGAATTTATTCAAGATATGGATTTGGCTTATGCTGTGGCCGATATAATTGTTTCGCGTGCCGGAGCACTGGCTATAAGTGAGTTGTGTATAGTTGGCAAGCCCGTTATATTAATACCTTCTCCCAACGTTGCAGAAGACCATCAAAGAAAAAACGCTGAAGCCTTAGTAAATAAAAACGCCGCATTAATGATTTTGGATGGAGAATTGGAAAGCAAACTGACTTCTACTTTGGATAATATTATAAAAAACAAAGAGTTGCAAGAAAGTTTTAAAAAAAATATACTAACTTTGGCAAGGATTGACGCCGATGAAAAGATTGTTGAGCAGATAGAAGGTATAGCAAGAAAAAGGTAGTATGAAAGAAAATAAGAGACAGACATATTATTTTTTGGGTATAGGTGGCATAGGTATGAGTGCCATAGCACGTTATTTGAATATGCAAGGACATAAAGTCATGGGCTACGATAGAACGAAAAGCAGCCTTACAAAAGAACTTGAAAACGAGGGCATAGAAATAAATTATGAAGACGCTGAAGAAAACTTACCTCAAAACATAGATATGTGTATTTACACTCCTGCTATACCCGAAGATAACAGACAATTTCAAACAATCAAACAAAGAGGTATAGCAATAGAAAAACGTTCTGTCGCTCTCGGTCATATAACAAAATCAAAGAAAGTTATTGCAGTAAGCGGTTCTCATGGCAAGACCACAACCTGTGGAATGATAGCCCACATTCTTTATAATTCAGAGATTGGTTGTTCCGCCTTTTTGGGAGGTATTTTAAAAAGTGTAAACAATAATTTTCTTTTCAACCACAATAGTCCGTACGTTGTGGTGGAAGCAGACGAATACGACAGGAGTTTTTTGCAATTGTCTCCGTTTGTTAGTGTGATAACCTCCATAGATGCCGACCATTTGGATATATATGGAAATTATGACAACTTATACAAGGCCTTTGAAGACTTTGCACTTTTGACCAACGACAATGGACAACTTATAGTTAAATCTGAAAAGACAAAACTAATTGATGAGTTGAAAGACAAAAAAAATCTTTCTACATACGCCTTAAGTGATATAGAAGCCGACACTTATGCATGGAATATAAGAATTTATAAAGGAGAATACTTTTTTGATTTAAATGACGGAGGTGAAACGTTTTTTGATTTTCAAATGGGGTATCCGGGTAGGCACAACATAGAAAACGTGGTTGTAGCAATAAAAGTGTGCAATTTTATCCTAAAACAAGAGGGGCTAAATAAGAAACAAAGAGAAGAAATTTTGAGAAAAGGAGTAAAAACATTCTCTGGAATGAAAAGACGATTGGACTACGTTATTCGTACCGAACAAAGAATATTCATAGATGATTATGCTCATCACCCAAAAGAAATAGAGGCAACTGTTTCTTCTTTGAGAGAAATGTATCCAAACAAACATTTGACAGGCATCTTTCAACCTCATCTTTATTCAAGAACAAAAGATTTGGCTCAAGAGTTCGCAAAAAGTTTGCAACTATTGGATACCATAATATTGTTACCTATATATCCTGCAAGAGAAAAGCCCATAGAGGGAGTTACGAGCCATCTTATTCTGCACAAGATAAATAAAATGGACAAATACTATGTAAATAAACAACAATTGTATCCTCTTTTGGAAGCATTGCAACCCGAGTTTCTTATTACTATGGGAGCAGGCGACATAGACAGGGAAATAGATAAAATTAAAAAAACACTTATTAACTTAAATAAATGAAAAAAAGACTTGTATATATAGGCACTGTATTGGGTATAGTACTCATTATTATATTATCAAATATAATGATGAGGGAGTCCTATATCAAGTCTGTTGAACTTCTTATCTCATACCCTTCCGATGATAAGATAATTTTGGAAAGTGACATCGCTAATGATTTGACAAAACATTTTGGAATTTTTACCAAACAAAAAAGAAAACAAGTGGAAATAGGAGCAATAAGGCAATATTTGGAAAACAAGAATTTTGTGGACAATGTTTCTGTTTCTATCAGTATTACAGGAGTTCTCAAAATATTTATTACTCAACGAATGGCTTTGGTTAGAATTTTTGATAAGAATAACAAATCATACTATTTGGACAAAAATGGAATTGTTATTAAGACCGAAGCGGGAAAAAGTGTAGATGCCATAATAGCAAGCGGCAATATATCGGATAGCGTATCTGTTAAAATAGATAGCATAAAAACAAAACAACTATTTGATATTTATAATCTTGCTCTAATGATTTATTCCGACAGCATATTAAAATATCAAATTGACCAAATAGTAAGAAAAGATACCTCCTACATACTTATGCCAAAAATAGGCGACTATGAAATAGTTTTGGGAGATAAAAAAGAATGGCACGAAGAACTTTTGAGGTTGCATTTGCTATATACAAAAGCCTTTATAAAAGAGGGCTGGGATAAATATTCTATGGTAGATTTAAGATTTAATAATCAAGTAGTTTGTACAAGAAAATAGAAAACTTATAAACAATATAAAGAAATGGAAAATAATAACAAAACAAATTTCTCACCTAACAATAGGGTGGTTGTCGGTATAGACATAGGTACAACAAAGATAGCCGTTTTTATTGCCAAGAAGAATGAAGAGGGAAAGATAGAAATAATAGGTAGAGGAAAAACCACTTCCGTTGGAGTGGAAAGAGGAGATGTGAAAAATGTTAGCTCAACAGCAATGAGTGTCAAAAAGGCGGTAGAGCAAGCGGAGGCTCAAAGTGGTTATCATGTGGAGGAAGTTTTTGTGGGTATTGCTGGTTATAATATTGCCACACAGCATCACAGAACAACAAAAATAATCCATGAAGATAATCATATAATAAACGACAAGGATGTTCAATCAATGTTGGACGAATTGTATAGCATCAACATGCCTCACGGAGAACAAATTGTGGATATAGTACCGCAAAGTTATATAGTTGACGGAGAAACGGATATTGCAGACCCCGTAGGTAGAATAGGGAAAACAATAGAATGTAACTTTAGTCTTATAAGTGCCAACGTGGACAACATACGCAACATACACAGAAGCGTAGAAATGGCAGGCTATAAGGTAAAAAATCTTATTTTGCAGCCCATAGCAAGTGCGGAAGCCGTTATAAACAATACGGAAAAGACAGCAGGTGTTTGTCTCGTAGATATAGGAGGAGGTACTACAGACATAGCCATATATCACGAGGGAATTTTGCGACACACCTCTGTTTTACAACTTGCAGGTAATGTTATAACCAATGATATCAAGGAGGGCTGCAGTATAATAACGACTCAGGCAGAAGTACTTAAACAAAAATTTGGCAATTGTATTCCCAACTCTGAGGAAGAAAATTCCATAATCAGCATACCGGCGAGTATAAGAGGTCAAGAAAGCAAGGAAATAAAAGTATCCACATTATCCGAAATAATCAAAGCAAGAGTAAATATGATATTGCAATTGGTAATGTGTGATATAAAAACCTCAGGTTATGAAAATAAGTTGATAGCCGGAATCGTCCTTACAGGAGGAGGAGCCAAAATAAAAAATATTGCCACTTTGACAGAATATGTAACAGGTATATCCACCCGTATAGGAGAATCTGATTCCAATATAGCAAAACTTTCAAGCGAAAACGAGGACATAAAACACCCTATGTATGCAACGGGTATTGGTCTTGTGATTAAAGGCTTTGAATATTACGAAGAATATGAAACAGCAACCGATACTGACGCACAAGATATTTCTCCAAACGATACTCCTAACGAAGTAGAAGAGGAAAAGAAAGAGAAAAAAGAGTCAAAAGAAAAAGTAGGACTGCTTGCAAAAATTCGTAAAGTTTTGGATAATATTTTAAGCAATGGTGTACAATAAAGAAGCGATTGTTTTTTTATTAACAAAATACTGTTTAAAACAAATTAAAACGTAAGTATAATAAGTAATATATAAGTTGTAATTTTACATTTTGAAAACTATTGTTTATAAGTATTGATAAGTTTTCATAATAGTAGAGTATAAAGAAACAAAAAGAGAAAATGATGGATGATATATTAGATATTCAAGCAACTTCAGAAGCACAATCTTCTTATATAAAAATAATAGGTGTTGGCGGAGCAGGAACCAACGCTGTTAATCACATGTACAGCAAGAAAATAACAGGAGTTGACTTCATTGTTTGCAATACTGATAAACAAAGTTTAGACCTTTCTCCTGTTCAACATAAAATACAATTAGGAAAAGGCTTGGGAGCAGGCAACGTACCCGCAAAAGCAAAAATGGCTGCCGAAGCTGCAAAGGATGTTATAAAACAAGCCCTTTTAGACAATACACATATGTTATTTATTGCGGCTGGTATGGGCGGAGGCACAGGTACGGGAGCAAGTCCTGTCATTGCAAGTATAGCCAAGGAGATAGAGTTGCAAGGAGATACCGATGAAAGCGGAGAAAAAGACGAAATATTGGTTGTTGCCATAGTTACCATTCCTTTTGCCTTTGAAGGCAGAAAACGTAGAGAGCAAGCAATAGCGGGTATAGAGGAATTAAAGCAGCATGTTGACTCTATGATAATTGTAAACACAGACAGACTCAGAGAAAGAGGCAAAATGAATATGAGGGCTTCGTTTGCTTTGGCTGATGATATATTATTGACAGCGGCAAAGGGAGTGTCTGAAATGATGACAGCAAGAGATTCTTATATACATGTGGATTTTAGAGATGTGCAATCGGTTATGAAAAACTCCGGAGTTGCCCTTATGGGTAGTGGTGAAGGTGAAGGTGAAGACAGAGCCTATAAAGCGATAGACGCAGCTACAACTTGTGATTTACTAAATAACAACGACCTTACAAAAACTAAAAATGTGCTTATGTACATTACCTGCTCTCCTGACCCGGAACTTGAAATAAATAACGAAGAAATAGATATTATAACAGACTATGTTCAAAGTATAACCAATTCTGATGTAGATGTTATTTGGGGATTGGGATATGATGATAAATTGGAAGGAAAAATTGCTGTTACCATTGTAGCCACAGGGTTTGAATCTCAAGAAATATATAGCCCGATAGCAAGAGGTAATTCCATAGTTAACCCTACTCCCATAGAAGCAAAGCCTGTTGTAAAAGAAACCATTGTCCATGATTTCAGTAACAATAAAACTGAAAACATAGACATTACCATAAAGACACCTATCAAAGAAGAAAAACCTCAAATCAATACAATACCAGAAAAAAGAACTGTAGGAGTATTGACTCCAGACGGAAACGTAACAGAATATGTTAAAGAAAAGAAGTCTTTTGCCGATTCAATTCCTTTGGAGCCTACTTTGATAAACAATCAACAACAAGAGCAGGTACAACATGGTAGCGTTACATGTATAGAAGAGAAGAAAATTGATATAGAATCTTCTCCTATTGAACCAAAGAAAAAAGTACATTTGGCAGACGTAACACCTATGGGAAACAAGGCTTTGTCTGATGGCGACCATTGGGAAAGAATAAGAATTATGAGAAAACTAATGACAACGCCCGATGGTGTAAAGGCTTTGGAAGGTATGCATCCGTCAAACGATAATGTTGATGAAATCTTTTCAGCAAAAAGTCAAGTAACGGATAAATTAGCACTTAATGATAGTGGTAACTTGGTAAAAATGGAAAATCCTGCTTTGGACGGTCCTGTAGACTAATTTTTTGGTGCTTTGCCTTTTAACTGATAAAAAGAATTATACCATGAAATCATTGAAATATATTTTATTGTTGGGAGTTTTGTTTTTATTTGTTTGTTGCTCCAAAGGGGATAAAAAAGTTTTGGAAGCCTACCCTGATGGCAAACCAAAGATAGTAGCCTACTACAAAGAAGGCAAAAAAATCTATCAAGAACACTATTATTCCAATGGTGAAATCAGAAGCAAAGGCGCTTTCAATGACAGTGTGGCAACAGGAGAATGGAAATTCTTTTTTGACGATGGAAAATTATTTGCCAAAACCGATTTTTCCAACAAAAAAGAGGGAGAAAATTGGCAAATATATAGTCCCACAGAGCAAATAATAACTAAAAACGACTCCATACTTGCTATGTCTTTTTCTACGGAAGGAACCCTTGTTGATATAACCGTAAAAAGAGGTAATGGGGAAATTTATTATAGATTTTTTGATTCTTTCCACCCTATGATACGTTACAATCTTGTTGGCAATATTTATCAAGGTCAAGCAATATCTTGGTTTGAAAATGGAAAAACAAATTCAGAGGCATATTACGTGGACGGTATGAGAGATAGTACTTACGTTGTTTATGCAGAGAATGGACAAGTTACTACACGGGGTAGGTATAAAAAAGACGTTAAAGTAGGAAAATGGGAGTTTTTTAACTCAAAAGGAGAACCTGTTGGAATAGAAATATATGACAACGATGGGCTTCTTTTGAAAGAAAGCAACAATATGGGCTTGAAATTTGTGCGTAAAAGTAAAACCGATAGCACAAATTCAAAACAATGACAATTCTTATTAAGATACAAAAATTAAAAATCTTTTTTCTCTGTTTTTTGTTTGTATTATTATGTAACAAATCACATTCACAAAGTTTTACAAATATAAAATCAGAGAAAAAAGTTAATTCCGAAGTCTATTACTTGGACAAATTTGATTTAACAATTTTTGATAACAACAAGATTTTTTTGCACACAGCAGATAAAAAAGAGACAAAGCAATTTAATATTATTACAGAGCAAAGCCTAAACAAACTATTGTATAATAACAAATTGCAAGAGGGATTTCTTTTTATAGAACCTTGCAAAGAGTTAAAAGAGGGGTGTAAAATATACCATATAAATTCAAAAAGTATATCTTTTTTAGGGGAATTACCTTTTTCTGCTTATACCTCTGAAAACGGGGAAAGAATGAATTATAATAGTATTCTGCCCTATATTTCTGTCATTCGCTCCGGTCAAAGAACGCTTCTATTTATCAATACTCCCATTGTCGTTATTTATCCTAATTCTCCGCAGGAACAAATACTTGAAAGCAAGAATTTTTATCACCTATTGCAACAAGATTATTTCTTAATGCAAGAATACAAGTCCAACTGATATTCTCCCTTTTTTGCGAATATCACCACCGTTTTTTTCTTAAAATATTTGGAGGGTATTGGGAACTTTTTATAACTTTGCAAGCGATACGGATTTAGGAATGTATTTTTAACAAAAATAAGCAACTATGAAACAAAGACCTACATATTTTTATAATATCGCTTTTTGCCTTATGTATGCGTCTGAGCGTATATTTTTATTGGGGAAAAACAACTTCCTTTTATCTGCCTGCGTAGGTAGATGAAATTGCATATTTAAAGGCCTTAACAACTTTTTGCAAACTTCTTTTTCCTATTTGCGCAGGCTATAAGACAAAGATTATATTTTTTTTGTTTCCCAAAGAAAAAACAGAAGTAAAGCCTGAATAAAGAGAATAAAATTATAACAAATAAAAAAAATAAGTGATGAAAAGACAAGAATAAAGACCATAATATTTTTACTTATAGTAATACTTGCAGGAGTAACTTTCTTTGCCTGCAACGACGATGACAAAGAGGAAAGAGAAACCATAGTTATGGAGGAGGTAACTAACAATATTATTTGTGCCCCTGATAATAGTGAGGTTAATGTAGTTAAAGTAATTAATAATTATGAGGAGTTACAAGAATTTTGTGCTTTCACTACAGGTTTAGATTCTTATGAAATAGTAGATTTTTCGAAGTATTCTATTATCTTAGCATATGGAATTATTGCGGGTGGTACAAGTAACGACCTTATAAAAGGAAAATTGGAATGTTACAAAGGTGAATACTCTTTAATTATCGATATATGGAATGATGATACAGAGGTAAATATGTCTTATTGGCACAAATGGTTTCTTGTAAAGAAAATAGATTCCCCGTCAAAAGTATCACTGAAAGTAAATTTACATAAAAATTAAGAGAAGAACAATTTTAACAATGGTTGGTATTTTTGTTTTTCTTAAAATTTACTGCTGATTTGGTATAAAATATATCTGATTTTTGAAAAATCGGTTTACTGATTATCAATAAGTTACAAAATAAATTTTTGCACGCGTTTGGTCAGGTCTGTTTTTCTTCGTAACTTTGCATAGAGAAGTACCCCTATAAGAAAATTCCCAATTTTTACCCTTGTAACTACTTGATAATCAGTAAAAACGAATCGGCGTTT
>CAZITO010000041.1:0-17695 GCA_964542225.1 uncultured Bacteroidaceae bacterium
TTTTTATGAAACGGGCGAAGAAAAAATTTTTTCCTCAAAAAACCGCTCGAAAACGTTGAAAACCACGATTTTTGCCCGATTTTGCCCCCTTGAAAAAGGTTAACTCTCTGATAATCAATGATAGTACCTCCATTTTTGACTTTTTACTACACATCAATTAAAATTTCCGAAAAAATATTTTTCGGCTCGGGTTTAGCCTGTTTTCATAGGGCAGAGCCGCACCAGTTGGGTGTTTTATAAGGGCTAAACCACTGCTTTTTTATGGTGTGGCATGGGGTATAAATGAGTTATGATAAGTTAACATAGAAGCAAAGCCGTTACTTTTTTTTGTTTTTGATGGGGCAATTGTGTGTTGCTACAGACTATGTTCGTTTAAGGATATTAAAAACTATTTTGGCAAAAAAAAATAATAATAACTTTGTCAACTTATAAAAAAGTTTTATCTTTGCAAACTCAAAATGAGTAAAGATTATATGTTTGAGAAGAGGGATTATATTATTCAAGTAAGCAAAATGAAAAGAGGCGAAAATCTTTACAATTTGTTGGTGAATAAGGAGTTATTTGAAAGTTTTGATTGCAAAGAGTTTGAGGATGTTGTTTGTCAGGTGAGTATTAGAGGGATTAAGACGGAGAGAATGATTGAGTTTTATTTTGACTTTAAAGGCTCTATGAAGGTGATTTGTTCTCGATGTTTGGCAGATTTAGTCTTGCCTATTGACAAGAAAACTCAACTTTATGTAAAATTTGGTCAAGAGTATTTGGAACCAGATGTCAGCGAGATAATAATTCCGGAAAATCAAAATGATATAGACCTTTCTTCATATATATATGAGGAACTCAGATTGGAGTTGCCGATTTCTCCTATGCATAGCAGCAGAGAGGAATGCGACAAAGAAATGATAAATTTGCTTTCAAAACAAAATACGGAAAGCAAAGATGAAGAAAAAGACTTTGACCCGCGTTGGGAAAAGTTAAAAGAGTTAATAAACAAATAAAAAAAGTAAAATAAAATGCCACATCCAAAACACAGGTTTTCTCAAACGAGAACAGCAAAAAGAAGAACACACGATAAGGTTGAAGGTGTACAATTAGCAAATTGTTCAAACTGCGGTGCAGTTGTTGAATCGCACAGAGTATGTCCGGAGTGTGGACACTATAGAGGCAAATTGGCTATTGAGCCTAACCATGACAAAGATGCTAAATAAAACTCTCTTAAAGTGAGAATAGGTTTAGACGCTATGGGTGGCGATTTTGCCCCCAATGCAGTTGTACAGGGTGCTTTAAAGGCTAAGCAGGATTTATCCACAGAGGATGTTATTGTTCTTTTTGGCAATCAAAGTCAAATAGAGCATATAATATTTGAGCAGGGTGCGGATAAGCAATCCATAGAGATAGTTGACTGCACGGAGGTCGTAGATATGCACGATTCTCCCATAAAGGCTTTTAAGGAAAAGCCAAACTCTTCTTTGTCCGTCGGTTTTGCTTACCTAAAAAAAGGACTTATTGATACCTTTGCATCAGCTGGTAATTCTGGTGCTATGCTTGTGGGTACTATGTACAGCGTAGGACTTATGGAAAATGTTTTGCGACCTTGTCTTGCAGCCCTTATACCAAAAGCAACAGAAGGGGTTACCGTTTTATTGGACGTTGGTGTAGATACTGACACCAAGCCGGAGGTACTTTATCAGTTTGGACTTTTGGGTAGTTATTACGCTGAGAAAGCCTTAGGTATAGAAAAACCAAGAGTTGGTTTGTTAAACATAGGCGAAGAGGAGGGAAAAGGCAATTTGCAGAGCAAAGCGGCTTATCAGTTGATGAAAGACGGTAATTACAATTTTGTAGGCAATGCCGAGCCTTCGGAAATATTCAAAAATAATGTGGACGTAGTGGTTTGCGATGGTTTTGTAGGTAATCTTTTGATGAAAAATGTAGAATCATTTGCAAGAACTATAGCAAAACGAGGCTTGGTAGATGATTTTATCGCGAGATTTAATTATGAAATTTACGGAGGTCTTCCGCTTTTGGGTGCAAACGGTGTCGTTATCATAGGTCATGGCATATCAAACGATAAGGCAATAAAATCTATGGTACTTCAGTCCAAGAAGATTTATAACTCAAGGATTGTAGATGCTTTGAAACAGGTGTTGCAATCCAACAATTAAAAACTTTGTTTTTTTACTATGTCAAAAATAAGAGCAATTATAACCGCTACTGAGGGGTATGTGCCGGAGGATGTCATAGATAACGAAATGTTGTCTAAAATGGTGGATACCTCAGATGAGTGGATAATGTCGCGTATAGGAATAAAAACTCGTCATATACTTAAAGGAGAATTGGGTCCATCTGATATGGGCAAAATAGTAGTGGATAACATACTGAAAAAGAAAAATATTTCTCCCGATGAAATAGAACTTATTATTTGCTGTACTGTTACTCCGGATATGCAATTTCCTGCCACTGCCAACATAATAGCAGATAAGTGTAACATACGCAAGGGCTTTGGTTTTGACTTGCATGCTGGTTGTTCGGGCTTTATTTATGGCATAACCACAGCAACCAAATACATAGAGGCAGGTATGGTCAAAAAGGCAATAGTTATAGGAGCTGAAAAAATGACCTCCATAGTGGATTACCAAGACAGAGCAACTTGTCCTATCTTTGGGGATGCAGCGGCGGCAGTGTTGCTTGAGGCTTCACAGGAGGAAGGCTTTGGTGTAATGGATTCCGTATTGTATGCTGATGGAGTAGGAGTGAAACATTTGCATCAAGTGGCAGGCGGTTCTTGTAAGCCTGCAACAATAGATACGGTTATGAATCGTCAGCATTTTATATACCAAGAAGGTCAGGCTGTTTTTAAATGGGCAGTTGTTAAAATGGCTGAGGCTACGGAAGAGTTGTTGAAAAGAAATAATATGCAAAAATCGGATATAGATTTTCTTTTGCCTCATCAAGCCAACCTTAGAATAATAAAAGCCACTGGCGAGCGTTTGGAGTTGAAACCGGAGCAAGTGCTTATCAATATAGACAGAATGGGCAACACCACTTCGGCAACAATACCTATGCTTATGTATGAAAATCAACATAGATTCAAAAAAGGAGATAATTTAATATTAACTGCTTTTGGTGCAGGGTTTACTTGGGGAGCAGTTTTGGTAAAATGGGCTCTTTAACACTTACTTTTTTAGGAACAGGAACTTCACTTGGTGTGCCTATAATAGGTTGCCACTGTGAAGTTTGTTTATCTAAGGACAAAAGAGATAAGAGGTTACGTACTTCGGCTTTGGTGGAATCCGATAAAGGTACAAGGATAAGTATAGATGCAGGACCTGACTTTCGTTATCAAATGCTTAGACAACAAATAGAGTATTTGGATGCTGTGCTTATTACCCACGAACACAGAGACCACACAGCAGGTTTGGATGACCTTAGGGCTTTTAACTATTTACAACAAAGACCTATGGATATCTACTGTAACAGAGAGGCTTTGAATGGTATGAGAAAAATGTATTACTATGTTTTTGAAAATTCTCATTATCCCGGCATACCTGAATTTAATTTGCATGAAATAGACGCTTTTACAAACAAAACTTTTAAGGTGAAGGAGTTGGATATTCTTCCGATAAAAGTAATGCATGCCAAACTTCCAACCTTGGCTTATAGAATAGGCTCATTGGCTTACATAACCGATGCCAAGACCATTCCACCCTCGCAAGAAAAAAAACTTTATGGAGTAAAAACTTTGGTGGTAAATGCTTTAAGATGGCAGGAACATTTTGCTCATTTTACAATAAACGAAGCGCTCGCTTTGATAGAAAGAATACAACCCCAAGAGGCTTATTTTACTCATCTTAGTCACGAGATAGGACCTTATGAAGGTTTTGAAACAAAGTATTTGCCCGCCAATGTACATTTGGCTTACGATGGTTTAAAGATTAAGGTGGAGTATTAGGTTACTTTTTTTATTCCATTCTAAAAAAATATTTTCTTCCTAAAATAAACAAAAAATAATTTTATGAAAGTAATAGATATTATAAAGATATTGGAGGAATTTGCTCCTTTGTCTTGGCAAGAGAGTTATGATAATGCCGGGCTTATAGTAGGAAATAAAGAGCAGAATATAAGCGGTGTGTTGATTTGCTTGGATGTTTTTCCTTCTACCATACAGGAGGCTATAGAAAATAATTGCAACTTAATAATTTCTCATCACCCTTTTATTTTTAGGGGAGTAAAGAAACTTACCTTTAATAGTGATGTAGATAAGATTCTTTCTTTGTCTTATAGAAACGATATTTCTATTTATGCGAGTCATACCAATATGGATGTTTGTTCTA
Source organism: uncultured Bacteroidaceae bacterium (assembly GCA_964542225.1). Taxonomy (GTDB): domain Bacteria; phylum Bacteroidota; class Bacteroidia; order Bacteroidales; family P3; genus Scybalousia_A. Next base: position 4,332 of record CAZITO010000041.1, read on the forward strand.
CGGGAGTAAATTATATGTTGGCAAAGAAATTAGGGTTGGATAATATTCGTCCTTTGCAAAAATTACAGCATAATGAGGATAATAATTATTTAGGTTTGGGAGCAATAGGCGAATTACATAAATCCATGAATGGCAAAAGTTTTTTTGATATGGTGAAGAAAAAACTTGATTTGCCTGCGATTAGGTATGTTGGAGATTTGGAAAAGGAAATAAAATGCGTTGGTCTTTGTGGTGGAGCAGGAGTGGAGTTTGTAGTGGATGCAATAAATGATTCTTGCGATTGTTTCCTTACGGGAGATGTGAAATACCATGATTTTTTGGCAATAGAAAACAAAATATTGTTGGCAGATATAGGACATTTTGAGAGCGAGCAGTTTGTTTTGAGTCGCTTTAAAGAAATGATAAACAATGCTTTTGCTCAATTGGACAATGTAATAATTTCAAAACAACCAAATAGAGTTAAATTTTACTAACCTATTTTTCTTATTTAATTAAAAAAAAAGCTACACGAGTCTCACCACCCCGTGTAGCAAAAAGTTAATTCATAAATCCAATAATGGTGAGTTTTATCTCACTGCAAATTTCTTTATTCTCTATACCTTTATTATTGACAAAAACAACAATACGCCCTTCGTAGTCAAAGAACTTGCGACTGTGTTTTTCTTGTTTTGGATGTTGTTTCTATAGAGTGAACGATACGCTTTGCATATCATAGACGACTATTGTTGCTTTATCCGCATAGACAAACGAAACATTGTATTGTTTATTGTACAGGTTAGAAAAAAAGTTAAAATTTTAATCTAAAATTATGAGTGTGTTTTATAAACATATTTCAATATAAGAAGGTTCATTGCGTTTGGCGAAAGACCATAAACATTTTTTTGAGTGAAACGCAATACCTCATCATAATACAAGACAACAATAGGAGCCTCGTTTATTATTATTTGATTCATTTGTTTGTATAGCTCTTTGCGTTTGTTTTCGTCTGTTTCCTTGCAAGCAAGCAAATAAAGTTTGTCATATTCTTTGTTTTTGAAATGAGTATAATTTGGCCCATCAGGTGCAAAGTTTTTGGAATAGAACAAGGAGAGATAATTCTCAGCATCCGGATAATCGGCAATCCAAGAACCTCTAAACCAATTTGCCCTTCCTTGTGCCATCATTTGCCTAAGTTCTGCCGGAGGGTAAACATCTATTTTGACATTTATATCCAAAAGTCCCAATTGTTGCTGAATAAACTTGCACAAGTCCAAATAAGAAGATGTGGTTGCAAGTCTTATAAGTGGTTTTTCTTTGTAGTAATTGGCTTGTTGCAGAAGTTTTTTCGCTTTTTGTGGGTTGTAAGTGTAAGCAAGTCTTTCGTCCGTAAATTCCTCACCCATACCTTTGGGTATTATGCCATATTCACCTGCTGTGCCTATATTGTTACGCAAATATTTTATCATAGATTTGCGGTCAAAACCATAGTTGATTGCTTGACGCAAAAATTTATTGTTCAAAGGGTTTTTGTTTGGATTATCCATATAAAAGCCTAAATATTCGGTATTCAGATAAGGAAGTTTTTGAAGATTTATTTTGTCTCTGTATTTTGGTTGCAATTCTCCCTGATGTGTCAGAATTTCGTCTTTGTAATTAGCATCTATACCTGAAAGAAAATCTATATTTCCTTTGATAAATTCCAAAAATACACTTTGCTTATCTGCTATAAAACTGATATTTATTGCATCCAAATAAGGTAAAGGTTTATTATCTTTGTCTTTTTCAAAATAGTTTTCATTTTTCAATAAAACAAGTTTTACTCCTTCTTTCCAATACTTGAAACAAAACGCTCCCGTACCTACGGGATTTTTGCGGAAATTGTCTGCATAATACTCCACTGCTTCCTTTGGCACAACAAAAGAGTAGGGCATGGTTAACAAGCCGAGAAATGGGGCAAAAGCGTTTTTTAGTCTTATTTGCAAAGTGGAATCATTGATTGCAAAGAACGAATATTTGCCATTGACTTTTTCCACATGCTCAAAAACCCACAAGCCCGGAGAGGCTACTTTTTCGCTCACTATTCTATTAAAAGAATAAACAAAATCTTGTGCGGTAACCTTTCTTGTAGTGTTTTTGAAGCACTTGTTTTTGTGAAAATAAACATCGTTTCTCAAATTAAAGGTATACACAAGCCCATCGTTTGATATATTATAACTTTTGGCTATGCAGGGCTGAATATTAAGATTGCTGTCCAATTGCAACAAACCGTTGTATAATTGATTATCCACCCATATCATTGCTTGGTCTTTAGCAAAAGCAGGGTCTAAGGAGGAAATGTTGCTGATTTCGTTGTAGCGAAAAATTTGTTTGTCGGAATAATCGTTTTGTTTGTTGCAAGAATAAAGACACAAAACAAAAAAACAGAGACAAAACAAAATGTTTGCTTTGTTATGTTTATCTCTGTTTTTCATATTTATTAATGAAAGAGTTAAGGGTTGTGGCAACTTATTTTTTCAAAGAATCAAAGTTTTTACCAAATACGCCCTCCGTTTTTTCCACGGTCATAAAAGCCTCTGGGTCTAATCGTTTGATTTGTTGCATTATTTGAACTTTTTCTCTTCTATGAACAACAACCATAAGAACCTTTGTTTCTTGTTTGCTATACCAACCTGTAGCGTTGAGAAAAGTAACACCTCTTTTTATTTCATTGCCTATAACATCGGCTATTTCATTGTTTTTCTTGGAAAAGACAAGTATTTTATAAGTTTGTTTTCTACCGTCTATAATGTAGTCTATGGTAAAAGTGTAGGTAACCAAAACTATTATACCATAAACTATTTGCTGGATACCGTTGCCCGGAATAAGCAAAGAGGAAAGAATCACAATACCATCACAAACCATAATCACATTGCCCAAAGAAACATTGTAAAATTTATTGAATATAAGAGCAATAACATCACTTCCTCCACTGTTGCCTCCCATAGAGAGCAAAATACCTATGCCTATACCTGAAAAAACTCCTCCTATGACAGCACAGATAAAGGGTTCCATCTTGCCCAATTCTATAATGGCAGGAATATCCTGTATTTTTAGAATCTGTTGAAACAGGATAAACCAAAGCGAAGTAACCACAATACCATAGACGTTGCTTATGGCGAACTGCTTACCCAAAAAATAAAAACCAAAACAAAACAATACGAGGTTAATTATAAAATTGGCGACACCGGTAGGAAAACCTGTGGTAATGTATATCACGGAAGCCAAACCTGTAACACCACCTCCTATTATGTGATTGGGTATAAGAAAAATCGTCCACGATATTACGTACATGGAAATACCAAGTGCAAAAATTATATACTTCCGCAAAACTTCCCAAACAGAGGGCTTTATCAATGTGTTTGTCATTTTTGTTGATTTTTTATTGTAATACGCTTTACTTTACATTCGGTTGCAAAATTACAACTTTTATTTTATCTAACAATTAGGTAAAAATTTATTCTCTGAAATATACTCTTTTTATTCTTTGAGAGATAGAAGTAAATATTTCGTATTCTATGGTTTGCAATATTTTAGCCATTTTGCCAATAGGGTTGTTTATAGAAAATATTTCAACTCTGTCGCCAACTTCGGCTTTCACATTCGTCAAATCTATCATACACATATCCATACAAATATTACCCAAAATGTTGCAATACTTTTTGTTAACGTAGACAGAAAAATTTTCATTCCCCAAATGTCTGTTGAGTCCGTCTGCATAGCCTACGGGAATAACTCCTATACGCATAGGTTTTGGGCTTACAAACCTTCTAGAATAAGAAACGTCTTCATTTTCTCCAATGTTGCGTATTTGTGTTATGCAGGAATAAAGGCTTGCTATGTTTCTAAGATGTTGTTGTGTTATATCGTTACAACCTACTCCCAACATTCCGATACCCAACCTTACCATATCAAAATGAGCGGAAGGAAAACGCACTATGGCTGCACTGTTGCAAAGATGACGCATAATTTTGTAGTCAAAGGCAGAAATAAAACGAGAACTCAATTTGTCATACAACGCAATTTGTTTAAGAGTATATTCGTCTAAATTTTCATTATCTGCACCATAAAGATGAGAAAAAATACTTTTAATCTTTATCTCTCTATGAGATAGGAGTCTGTTAAGCAATTCCTCAATATCTTTTTGTTCAAAGCCCAATCTGTGCATACCTGTATCCAATTTGATATGTACATTGACTGACGTATTGTAAAATCGCTCCAATACTTCAAAAGAATGTATTACAGGCTCAAGGTTAAATTCCAAAATCTTTTCCTTTGCATCCTCCTCGGGAGTCATTACCATTATTGGCAAATTGATTCCGTTTTGTCTTAACTCCACGCCTTCATCCGCAAAGGCAACAGCAAGATAATTAACTCTGCCATTGTTTTCCAAAAATGAGGCTACTTCTTTGCTACCCATACCGTAAGCCGAAGCTTTTACCATGGCACAAAGCATGGTATCTTTTTGCAAAAAAGAACGAAAATAATTAACATTATCATCTAAAGCAGAAAGATTTATTTCCATATAACTTTGATGTCCCAAAAGAGAAAGATGTTTTACAATGTTTTCAAAATGAAAATCTCTTGCCCCTTTTATCAAAATGGTTTTGTCTTTATAGGTTTGACGTTTGGAGTTAGAAATAAAATCTTTTGTGGTTTTAAAAAATTTGCTTTTGGACAATGAAATATTTTTTTGATTGTCCCAAAAATCTGTTCCTATCAGTATGGCTTCCGAGATGTTTTTGTTTTTTAACAAAGTGTTTATGTTTTTGTAAAGAGTGGTTTTATCCAAAGAGGTTTGTTGCATATCGGATAAGATAACAAGTTTGTCTTTCTTGTTAAGCAAGTTTAGATAATCCAAAGCAATTTCCAAAGAAGTATAATCATTTGAATAGGCATCGTTGACTATAGTGGAATTAGCAACTCCTTGCAATATTTCCAAACGAGAGGCTATTGGGTGCAAGTGCTGTATCCTTTCCTTCAAACGAGTTTTGTCTATACCTATTGTTAAGCAAAAAACATAGGCATTCAAAGCATTTTCTACGCTTGCTTTGTCTGAAAAAGGAAGTTTTAATTCTTTTAATAGTTGGTGTGTTTGATAGGTATCTTCTTTGTTCTCTCCCCAAGAAATAAGTTGTATGTTGTTTTGATTGGCAAGAGTTTTTATTTGTGTTGTAAGAATGGGGCTATTGTTGTGGAAAATAATATGTTTGCAATTGGTAAACAGTTTTAATTTCTCTTTAATCTTTTCTTCCAAGGAAGAAAAATTTATTTGATGAGCATCTCCTATGTTTGTAAATATGCCTATGCTTGGTTTTATCATTCGCTCCAACACTTGCATTTCTCCTTTTTGAGAAATTCCTGCTTCAAATATACCCAACTCCGTATCTTTCTCAAGGGTAAAAACAGAGCAAGCAACTCCTATTTGAGAATTATAACTTTTTGCATTTGCACATACTTTTTTGTCGTTGCCAATCAAAGACACAATCCAGTCCTTCGTTATGGTTTTGCCATTGGAACCTGTTATTGCACAAACAGGTAGAGACAACATCGCTCTTTTTATTGTAGCCAAAGTCTGCAAAGCAAGTAAGACGCTTTTACATTTCAAAAAACAAATTTCTTTACTGCTATACTCAGACAAATTAAAATTCTCTTCTACAACAAACAACTTGACTCCTTTGCTTACCAAATCGCTTATGTATTTCGTGCCGGAGTTTTTGCTTGTGGTAATGGCAAAAAATACAGTGCCGCTAATGGAATTGAGCCTGCGTGAATCAAAAAGAATGTTTTTTATTTCTTCATCGGCAAAAACTTTATTACTCAAAACTCCATTTACTTTGTCTGCCAATTGACCAAAAGTTATTTTCATTACCCTTATTTTGTGTTTAAAAATATAAAAAACAAAAAGATTTACTCCTCTACTTTGTACACATATTTGTATAACGTGTTTTTTATCTGTTCAAATTCCACTTCGTTATTTGGAGAATACAGCATAACTTTCATTTCCAAACCTTTTGTCGTTTCGGTGTAAGGTGGTTGGAAATAATAATTGTCCAAAATTTTAAAATCCAATCTTTCATAAAAATGTATTCGTCTTTTTGCTGTTTCGTTGTCAGGTTTTTCTACCTCAAGGACAATATTGGTTATTTTTTTCGTTGGCAGTGTAAAATTAAGGTCGGAGTTTTTCTTTTCCTTGCCTTGCAAAACTCTTATAAAATCAAAGCCGATACCTTTGTTTCTCTCTTTTGAATCTACGGCAAAATGTTCTATATAGGCAAAGTTTTCAAACATCCACAAGGTGGCAAATCCTACAAAATTATTTGCCGTAAATATGGGAATAAATTCAAAATAATCTTTTTGTAACAATTTCATTATGCTCTCTTTACTTCTTCTTTCATCCAAAGGAAAAGCCTCTATATATAACCCTTCTGCTAAGTCAAAATCTTTTCTTATACTCATACCTATTACTTTTTTATGATTGCAAAGATAATAAAAAATTACCAATCACATTCAAAGGCTATTTTACTGAATAGAACCTTTGTTATATCTTATGGTCAGAACCTTAATTTATAATGACTTATACAGACTAAGGAAAAAAAAACAAAAAAAATTTTATCATTTGAATAAATGTGTATAATTTTGCGGAGAAATAGAGTTTAAGTCTTGTAGAGAATGAGACGAGAATTTTTTATTTTACAGAACTTAATAAAATTAATTTTAAAAGTTGTATAAAAATTATGAACGTAGAGAAACTTTTAGCAGATGTTAAGGCTAAAAATCCAGACCAGCCGTTGTTTTATCAGGCTGTTACAGAGGTTTTGGAAACTATAAAAGATTACGTAGCAGAACACCCTATTTATGATGAGCATAAAATTGTAGAGCGTATGCTTGAGCCGGATAGAATTTATCAATTCAGAGTTGAATGGATAGATGATAAAGGCGAAATTCAAATCAATCGTGGTTACAGAGTACAGTTCAACAACGCTATAGGACCTTACAAAGGTGGTTTGCGTTTTCACCCAACAGTAACTCTTGACACTTTGAAATTCTTGGGTTTTGAACAAACATTCAAAAACTCTCTTACTACTTTGCCTATGGGCGGTGGTAAAGGTGGTTCTGACTTTGACCCTAAGGGAAAATCAGATAGAGAAATAATGCGTTTCTGCCAAGCCTTTATGACTGAGTTGTTCAAATATATAGGACCAGACCGTGACGTTCCTGCCGGAGATATAGGTGTTGGCGGTAGAGAGATAGGATACCTTTATGGAATGTACAAAAAACTTGCTTGCGAAAATACAGGCGTTCTTACAGGAAAAGGTGCTCAATTTGGTGGTTCTATCCTAAGACCTGAGGCTACAGGTTTTGGTGCTATCTACTTTGTTGAGAATATGCTTAAGGCTAAGGGCGACACTATCAAAGGAAAGACTGTTGCTATATCTGGCTTTGGTAATGTTGCTTGGGGTGCTGTAACAAAGGCTACCGAACTTGGTGCTAAGGTTATTTGTATCTCTGGACCTGATGGTTATGTTATAGACGAGACAGGTTTCAATCAAGCAAAAATAGATTATATGCTTGAACTTAGAGCATCTAACAACAATGTTGTTGCTCCATTTGCTCAAAAATTCCCTACGGCTAAATTTGTTGCCGGCAAGAAACCTTGGGAAGTTAAAGTAGATATTGCTTTGCCTTGTGCTATTCAAAACGAACTTGGAAAAGAAGATGCTGCAACTCTTGTAAAGAATGGAGTTAAACTTGTTTGTGAAGTTTCTAACATGGGTTGTACTGCTGATGCAATAACAGAACTTCAAAAAGCAAAAGTTAATTTTGCTCCGGGAAAAGCCGCTAACGCAGGTGGTGTTGGTGTTTCTGGTTTGGAAATGTCTCAAAATGCAGAACACCTTCCTTGGACAGCAGCAGAGGTTGACCAAAGATTGCACGCTATGATGGATTCTATTCACGCTAACTGTGTTAAATATGGTCAAGAAGGCGACTATATTAACTACGTTAAGGGTGCTAACGTTGCAGGATTTATCAAAGTGGCTGACGCTATGTTGCAACTTGGAGTTTGCTAATAAAGAAGAAAATTTATAAAATTTGGGAGACGGAAATAAAATGATTTGCTTCCGTCTCTTTTTCTTTTTTTAGAAAAAATATTCATTAGTGAGAAATTAAAAAACAATTTTTTTAAGAAAAATAAAATAATAACAATAAAGTTGCGTTATCATTTGGGTTTTATTCGGTATAAAACAAAATTTAATAGATGAGAGTAATATCATATAAGAGAGTTTTTGGGGTAGTTTTTGCTCTTGTGTTTGTGTTGATGTTTTCTTCTTGTGCCTCCAAGCATAAGAAACTGTTGAAGAGTAATGACAACGAGGCTAAATATCAAGCGGCAATTAAGGCATACGAGCAGGGTAATTACTATCATGCAACCCAATTGTTTGAAAATCTGATTTTCTATTACAGAGGCAAGTCTCAGGCTGAGGATGTCAATATGTATTATGGAAAGAGCCTTATGGGAAGTAAGGATTATTATGCAGCCGGTTATCAGTTTGAGAATTTTGTTCGTTGGTTTCCCTATTCGCCACAAGCAGAGGAGGCTTTATATCTTTCGGCTTATTGCAAATATATGGAATCTCCCGATTTTTATTTAGACCAAACGCTTACAAAAGAGTCAATGAAGGCTTTTCAAGACTATTTGGACAAGTACCCGGAGTCTCCGAGAGTTAATGAGGCAAACAAATGTTTTGATGAGTTAAGATTAAAACTAATAAAAAAAGATTATACCACAGCCTACAATTACTATAAAGTAGAACAATATCAAGCGGCACACGTTGCTCTTTCCAACTTTCTTACCAAATACTCCGACCAAACACAATACAGACAAGATGCCATGTATTACATAGTGTTGTCGGGCTATTACTATGCAAAAAAAAGTGTGATGGAGAAGCAAAAAGAAAGATGGAATTCCATGATATTGGATTATGAAAGATATGCGGCTTTGTTTGAGAATTTTACAGACAAAAGCAAGGTAGAGGATTTGAAAGAAAAATATGCATACGCAAAACAACAAGTAGAGAATTTAAAATAAAAAATTATATAAAAAATAATGGATTATAAAAAGACAACAGCGGATACTACTATTAAAACCCGCAGAATCAATGATTTTGATAAACTTACTACCAATGTTTATGAAACGGTTGCTATGTTATCTAAGCGTTCCGACCAAATAGCAAGTGATTTGAAACAAGAATTGTATAAGAAAATAGAAGATTTTGCCATAAAAGAGAATTCCTTGGAGGATACTTTTGAAAACAAGGAACAAATAGAGGTTTCTCGTTTTTATGAGCGTTTGCCAAAACCCTATCTTATAGCCATTAAGGAGTATTTGAATGATGAGTTGGTTTATCGTAACGACGCATTGCATCATAGCAATATGAAAAACGATGAAAACTCTCAAGATACAATAAAAAACACAACCACGGAAGAATAAATAAAAGCAAAAATGACGGGCAAAAAAATATTGTTGGGTATAAGCGGAGGTATAGCCGCGTATAAGACATACACGTTAATACGTTTGTTCGTCAAAAATGGTTGTGAGGTTAAGGTAGTAACTACAAAGAATGCTTTACATTTTGTTAATGAATTGACATTGCAAACCTTGTCAAATAATAGGGTTTGTTATGATATGTTTGCTCCATCTTTGGAGACGATAACCACCGAGCACATTGCTTTGAGCGAATGGGCGGATGTTTTTGTGGTTGCTCCTGCTACGGCAAACATAATAGGCAAATATGCCAATGCCATCGCGGATGATATGCTTTCTACTTGTTTGCTGGCTTTTAGAAAAAAGGTATTTTTTGCACCTGCCATGAATACCAATATGTATAATAACGAAGGTGTAAAGAATAATTTGCAAACTCTCATACAAAGAGATGTGCAAATAATAGAACCAAACAGCGGAGAATTGGCTTGTGGTACAATAGGGCAAGGGAGGATGTCTGAGGCTGAGGAAATATTTGCCAAAGTGGAGGAATATTTTAACAAACAACAAGATTTAAAAGGTAAAACTTTTTTGATAACGGCAGGTCCCACCGTAGAGAAATTTGATAGCGTAAGATTCATTTCCAATAATTCTTCTGGTAAAATGGGGTATGCGTTGGCAAAAGAGGTTTTGAGCAGAGGTGGAAAAGTCAATCTTGTCAGTGGCCCGGTCAATTTAAGCATAGAGCCTACGGATAATCTTGCTCTTTTCAAAGTTGTTTCGGCACAGCAAATGTATGAAAAGGCGGTGGAGTGTTTTGAAAGCAGCGACGTTGCCATTTGTTGTGCGGCTGTGGCTGATTATACTCCTAAGACGGTTTTTGTCGGCAAAATGAAAAAGAAACAGGAGTGCTTGACCATAGAATTAGAGCCGACAAAAGACATATTGAAAACACTCGGAGAAAAAAAAGGAAAGAGAATAGTGGTCGGCTTTGCTTTGGAAAGCGATAACGAAATAGAAAACGCAAAGAAAAAACTTAATACTAAGAATTTGGACTTTGTGGTGTTAAATTCTCTTAGAGATGAAGGTGCCGGCTTTGATTATTCAACCAATAAGGTAACATTGATAGATAAAAATGAAATGCTTCCCCTACCTTTGAAATCAAAAAAAGAGGTGGCAAAAGATATTATAGATAAGATTTTAACATTTTTTTGACCTGTGAAAAATAAGGCTGTATATATATTATTTTGTTTGTTGTTTCTTGTTATTCATACACTTATGGGACAAGAGTTTAAGGTAAGTGTATCTGTTTCGGCTACGCAGATACAAGGGACAGACAAAGAAATATATACAACCATACAAAATGCTTTAAACGACTATATCAACCAAAAACAATGGACGAATTTTCACTATGAGGATGTGGAAAAAATAGAGGGGAGTATAACCATAAACGTAAAAACAAGAAGCACACAAGAGGATTTTCAAGGAGATTTGTTTATACAACTCAGAAGACCGGTTTATGGCTCAACCTACACAACCACAATGCTTAATACTCAGGAAAAAGATTTTTCCTTTAAGTATATAGAAGGGCAGAATATGGAATTTGACGAAAATAACTATACAAACAATTTACTTTCTACGGTTGCTTTTTACCTTAACTATTTTTTGGCTTTGGATGGAGACAGTTTTGCAATGAATGGAGGTGAAAGATATTTTCAAACTTGTCAAAATATAGTTTCTGCCGCTCAACGTTCAGCCAACAAAGGCTGGAAAAGAGCAGAGAGTGGAAATAATAACAAGTATTGGATGATAGAGAATTATACCAATTCCACGTATAGATTGATGCATTCGGTTTGGTATAAATATCATCGTTTGGGCTTGGATATGTTGAGCGGAGATGACCAAATTACTGCTCGCAACAATATTTTGCAGGCAATAAAAGACCTTAGAAGTGTGAATATGGAAAAAAGCGGGCTGATTTGTGTACGTCAGTTTTTGGAAGCCAAAACGGACGAATTGGTCAATATATACAAGACCGCTCCATCCAATGAGCAGACGGAAATAATAAATATAATGAAGGAGGTAAATCCAACTCAAGCAACAAAATTTGAACAAATGAATCAAACCTCAACCTCTCCAACTACAACAAGATAAGTAAAGGAAAGCGAGGTGTTGATACCAAATATTAAGCGTTATGACAACAGTACCATTAAACAGAGAAAAAGTAAATAAAATTATTGCCGATAACAAAATAAAAAGTGTCGGAAAAGCGTCTATACGTGAGGTAAAAAAAATAATAGACGACATAGAGAAATCTATGGATATACGTTTTGTAAGAATGGAAATGGGAGTACCCGGCTTGCCTACGGTGAAGGTTGGAGTGGAGGCTCAAATACAGGCTTTGAAAGACGGCGTTTCTGCCATTTATCCCGATATTTACGGAACCCCAGAGTTGAAATACGAAACTACGCGTTTTGTAAAAAATTTCTTAAATGTAGAAGTACCGGAAGATTCTTGTATTCCTGTAACAGGTTCTATGCAAGGAACTTTTGCCGCTTTTATGACAGTGGCTCGTATGGATGAAAAGAAAAACAAACTTCTTTTTATAGACCCGGGCTTTCCTGTTCAAAAGCAACAGTGTAAAATACTTGGTATAGGTGTAGAAACTTTTGATGTATATAATTACAGAGGAGAAAAATTGAGAGAAAAACTCGTTTCCTATTTAAGCAAAGGAGATATTGGAGGAATAGTCTATTCTTCACCGAATAACCCTGCATGGTTTTGTTTTACCAATGAGGAGTTAAAAACAATAGCCGAAGTTGCCAATGAGTATGATGTTATTGTATTGGAGGATTTGGCTTATTTTGGTATGGACTTTAGAAAGGATTATGCCAAACCGGGAGTTCCGCCTTACCAACCTACAGCAGCACACTGGGCAAAAAAATATATACTTATGATTTCAGGCTCAAAGGCCTTTTCTTACGCAGGAGAGCGTATAGGTGTTATTGTTGTTTCGCCCGACCTTTATAATTGGCATACAGATTATATGAAAAAATATTTTTCACAAGATACTTTTGGACGAGCAATTGTTTTTGGTTCTATATATGCTTTGTCCTCAGGTACTTCTCATTCTGTGCAGTATGGTTTGGCTGCTGTAATGAAGGCTTGCAATGATGGAGAATACGATTTTGTAGAGGGCTTGAAAGATTACCAAAAGAAAGCGCATTTTATGAAAAATACTTTGGTTGAAAATGGTTTTGAAATAGTGTATAACAAAGACCTTGACCAAGATATAGCCGATGGTTTTTATTTTACTTTCAACTACCCGGGTATGACAGGAGAGCAAACACTTAATGAGTTGGTTTATTATGGTATAAGTGCCATTTCTTTGGATGTTACAGGGTCTGACCAACAGGGGCTTAGAGCATGCGTTTCTTTGATACCGCATGATATGTTGCCTGTCTTTGCTCAAAGAGTAAAACAATTCAACGAAGACCATAAAAAATAAAATTATCAGTCAATAATTGACATCAAAAAAGGGGGAATAAACTTTAAACAAATAGTTTATTCCTTTTTTTGATATTAATGAGAAACCAATAACCGCGATTTTAAAACTGTTTTATAAGAGAATTCATAAAAAAAGTAAAGGCTTTGCCCTTATAAAACAGGCTGAGCCTGAGCCAAAAAATATTTTTTCGGAAAATTTAATTGATATACACTAAAAAGTAAAAAATATGGGTGCTACTATTGATTATCAATTACTTAACCTTTTTTAAAGGGTGAAAAATGTCTTAAAATCAGCCTGTGGCTGTGATTTTCAGCGTTTTCGAGGGGTTTTTTGAAGGAAAAATTTTTTCTTTGCCCG
>CAZITO010000042.1:0-17320 GCA_964542225.1 uncultured Bacteroidaceae bacterium
CAAACGCGTGCAAAAATTTATTTTGTAACTTATTGATTTTCAGTAAACCGATTTTCCAAAATTTTGGGTGTATTTCATAGCAAGTTGGTGTTGTATTATATTTTATTTATTTAATTTTGCAAGAAAAAACAAATGCAGGACAAGAAAATATTTTCTTTATCAGAAATTACCAATTCGTTGGAAATAAATATAAGGGCTTGTTATCCCAACAGTTTTTGGTTAAAGGCTGAAGTATCAAAACTCAATCTTTACAAATATTCCGGTCATGCTTACCCCGAACTTGTGGAAAAACAAGACGGGAAAATAGTTTCTCAAATACGCTCTATCATTTGGAAAAATGATTTTGAAAGAATCAACACAAAATTTTTGCAAATACTAAAAGAGCCCTTAAAAGACGGTATCAGCATTGTTTGTCGTGCAAGGCTTACTTTTTCCTCCCTCTATGGTTTAAGTCTTATTATAGAGGATATTGACCCAATGGTTAGTTTGGGAGATATGGAAAGGGAGAGACAAAACTGCATAGAACGTTTGAAAAAAGAAAATCTTTGGACGCTTAACAAAGAAAAAAAACTTACACTTTTGCCACAACGTTTGGCTATTATTTCTGTGGCAAGTAGTAAGGGGTATAGTGATTTTATGCAAACCATAGAAGAGAACAACAATGGTTTTGCTTTTTTCTCTCATCTTTTTCCTTCTTTGTTGCAAGGTGATGGTGCAAGTATTCAAATGAGGGAGGCTTTGAGTGTAATAGAAGCGGTGAAAGAATATTTTGATTGTGTTCTTATCATAAGAGGCGGTGGCGGAGATATTGGTTTGTCTTGTTATAACGATTATTTGTTGTGCCATAAAATAGCCACCTTTCCTTTGCCTGTTTTGACAGGAATAGGGCATTCTACCAATGAAACTGTGGCAGAGATGGTTAGTTATGCCAATTTTATCACACCAACTGCTTTGGGCGATTTTATTATAAATAGGTTTATTGCCTTTGAGCAGAATATAGACAACATAAAACAATCTTTGATTAAAAACGCAAAAAGAATTATAGACGACAACAAAAAGGATTTGACACATAGCACCAAATTACTGACCTTTGCAAGTAAAAACAGGGTAGAGAAGGAGAAACATAGTATTGAAAACATCAAGCAAAGTCTAACAAAACACACACAAACGCTCTTGGACAATAAGAAAAAAGATTTGGCTCACCTTACCAAATTACTTGCCTTTGCAGGAAAAAACAGAATAGAAAAAGAAAAACAAAATTTGCAAATGGCTGAAAAATTAACTCAAGTTCTCTCGCCCATAAATGTTTTGCAAAGAGGCTATAGTATAACAAAGATAAACAACAAAGCAATAAAATCCTCCAACCAAGTGAAAAAAGGTGATACGATTACAACCTTATTGGCAGATGGAGAATTTTCTTCAACAATAATATAAAACCAAAGAATCATGGAAAATCAAGAAAAATTAACCTACAAAGAAGCCTACAATGAATTGCAAAAAATACTCTCCAATATAGAGAATAATAATGTGGACGTTGCGATACTTTCCGATTATTTGAAAAGAGCCTCAGTGCTGATAAATTTTTGCAAAGAGAATCTTAGTAAAATAGAAGTAGACGTAGATAAATTGATATCGGAGATAGAACAAGTTTAATCAAAAAACTACGCAATAAAATAGGTTGTGATTTTTTCACAACCTATTTTTGTTAACAACAAAAAAGAAAATTTTTATTTTGAAACACATTTCTTTCTTTTTATATATGGTTGAAATATAGCATATCCCAACAATAACACAAGCAAAACAGAACCTACGCAATTTATTGCTTTTGCTTTGGAAAGTATGTCGGACTTGCAAACAAATTCTATTTTGTGATTGCCTGCCGGAATATACAATGCTCTAAGTACATAGTTTGCACGCAGATAAGGAACCTCCTTACCGTCAATATAAGCCTTCCAAGAGTCTTTGTAATATATTTCGGAAAATACTGCAAGTTGTCCGTTGTGGGAAGAAGAGTTATAAACTCTGCGGGTAGGGTTATCATTCTCGTCTGCCACAAAGGTTATTTTTGCCGTGCTATCTGTCTTTATATCTTTGATTTGAGAGGCAAATTCTTTGTTAACTACTGCAATTTGTTTTGGATTGAAATTGTCCAAAGCAAGAATTTCTTCGTTTGCACTATTTACCCATTTGATATTATTAACAAACCATGCGGCACCACACCTTTCAGTATTTTCAACAAAAGCATTTTGATTTATGATTACAAAACGAGCGTCCAACATATTCAACACTCCCAAGTTAGGCATAGGAAAACCTTGCATATCTTGTGCTGTGGCAAGTATCTGTCTAAGCGGGTTTTTCATTAAAAGAGAAGTATCATTTAAGTCCTTTTGTTTGTATGAAGTGTTTGTAAAATAGAAGTCTATCAAATCTTGATATCTTTGAAGTTTGGCTGCCGAATAACCTCCGATTGAAGGAAAGAAATAAGATGTAGTAGCATCGTTGAATGTATTGACAGCCATATTATAAACTCTATAATGAGAAGGTTTTTCTTTGGACAACAAATCCAAAACATCATTTTCTGCCTGTGTAGGCGTTGGCAAGGCTTCGTATTTGCTTTGATAACTGATTTCGTTATTGACATAGCGCTTATCTACAGCCCAAAGGTCTATAACCGCCGCCAAACCAATGATACAAAAAACAATAACTTGATTTTTTATTCGGCCTCTCATAAAGAAAAATAAAGCCAAAAAAGCAATCGCTATAAAGATAAAACTTCTCCAAGCATCCATAACAAACATATATCGCCTATCCTCCATTATGGCAGATATCAAATCATTGCCTAAACCTGTTTGTGTGGCAAGGCTGATATCTTTTGCATTGGAAAAATCTGTAAAAATACTTGGAGCAATGGCGCAAAGCAAGGTAATAAACAGAGTTACTCCTCCGCTTATATAGAGAGAAAGTTTACGTTTTTTCTCATCTTTTGACTCCAAAAAGGCTTTAAGTCCCCAAAAAGCCGCTATACACATGGTTACGTTTGCTATAACCAAAGCCATGGACGGAGTACGAAATTTATTGTAAAATGGCAGATGATAGAAAAGCCATTCGTTTAATATCAAAAAATTATTTCCCCAAGATAGCAAAATACTTAAAACAGTTGCCACCAACAGCCACCAACGATATTTGTTCTCCAAAACAATAAAGCCCAAAAGAGCAAGAAAAACAACTATTGCTCCAAAATATACAGGTCCGGCTGTAAAAGGTTGAGTGCCGAAATAGGAAGTGGCAACTCCTATTTGCTGACAAGTTTCGGGAGCAAATCTATTGGCAGTCAATTTGGCACGATTAAGCATTTGAGGTGAGTCGTATTGCATACGTTTTACATCTGCCGAGCCACCGCCCTTATAATCGGGTATGAGCAAGGTCATGGTTTCGTCTTTGCCATACGACCAAGCATAAGCGTAATTTATATCCAAACCTTTTGCATTGATTTGAGAGGGTTTTTGTGTGTTATTTGGTTTAACGGTTATTTCACTACCACCTCTCATTGTGTGTTTTACGTATTCTTGGTTGACCAAAAGATGCCCCGAAGAAGGCATTATTGCTATCAAGGTTCCTATTATCAAAAAAGCCACACTCTTTGAAAAATCCTTTATTTCCTTTTTCTTCAAGGCAAAAACAAAATAGGAAACACTCAAAATCACGGCAACTATAAGAGTATAATAAGTTATTTGTATATGATTAAAACTTATTTGCAATGCCAAAGCCAAACAAAATAAAGCAAGTCCTTTTATGTATTTTTTTTCAAAAACGAGTATCATACCTGCAAGTATCGGAGCCATCATAGCCATAGCCCAAGCCTTAGTAATATGCCCTACACCTATTATTATTATGTTGTAGGAGCCTAAGGCATAAATCAAGCCAGCAAATATGGACATCCAAGGATTAACCCTCATACTTACCATAAAAATGTAGAACCCCAAGGCTAACAAAAAGAAAACTCCTGCCGAAAGATTAAAAGAACCCAAGGTCAAAGGTTTTGCAATGTATTCCGATATATTGTAATTGTGTCCATTTACCAACTGATAAGCAGGCATACCCGAAAACATAGAGTTTGTCCACTCCGAATAATCTCCTGTGGCTTTGTGATAATCTATAAGAGATTTACTCATACCATCAAACTGTCCCATATCACTTTGAGCCAATTGTTTGTTGTTGAGTACGGGAGAAAAATAAATAAAAGAAGCCAATATAAAAACCACCACTGCCACAATATGAGGCAAAGCCTTTTTGAAATCAAATTTGTTCATACTCTATTTTTTTGTATTGCTAAATAAATTTTTCAGTTTGCAAAACTACAAAAAAAACGCATTAAATAATTGTTTGTCTTTATTTTTTGTGTTTAATATAAAAAATGTAGTAAGTAAAACTTTTACTTACTACACGATAAAGATAATTTACTTTGTTTCTATACTTAGAATTTTAATTAAAGAAAATCAACGTTCATACCAACAATGTTTCTTTTTACCCGATAATACAACCCAATATTTAACATCTTTATTATCTTTCATATGGGCTATTGTCAAAGTTGTACATTTTTTATAACCGGAAGGTATGTTTTCCAAGTCGTGTGAAGCCAAATGTCTTCCCAAATCAGTATAATCTTGAAAACGAGCGTGGGCTTTAAGTTTGTTTTCTTCACAGATGCTATCTTTATAAATACCTGTTACATAGTTGTCTTTGACATCTATTAATACAGTAAATTTAAAACCTTCAGCCTCTGCAATATATACTCCGTCTTTAAGAGATGTAAAATCATAAGGGTCTTTGTTTTTATCTATTACCTGTGCATTAGCACATAAAACAGCGCACAAAAGTGCTACAAATGTTAAAATTTGTTTACTCATAATACCATGTTTTTAAATTGTTATTAATATTTTTTTTAACTCTGCAAAAATATAAAACAAATAAATATCTACCAAATTTTTTGATAAAAATTTGTTGTTTTTTTTATAGGTTAGTAAGGAGTATTGATGGTTGAGATAGGGTAAAGTCTTTATCTTTTGTAATACGCTTTACGTTATGCCAACTCATAATAACCTATCACAAATAAAAATAATTAAGAGATTGATTTAAAAAAATCAACCTCTTAATAAAATAGTATCTAAATTTGTTTTTTATAGATTTTTTGCAAATTCCTCACCGTACGCTCTGCATTGGTCTAAGGCATTGTTATCAGGCACCCAAAGAGTTCTTATTCCTTCGTTTATTATTTCTATGCCTGCTTTTTGCAAATGCTCTGTCATTTGTTTTACAGCATCTCCGCTCCACCCGTAAGAGCCAAAACAAGCGGCTTTCTTTTTCTTAAATTTTAAACCTTTAATCATTTCCAACATACCTGCAATGGCAAAAGAAAAACCGTTGTTTATTGTTGGAGAACCTATAAGAAAGGCTTTTGATTTGAAAATTTCGGTAAGAATATCGTTTTTATCTTCTTTTCCTGCGTTGCAAAGTTTTACTTTTGTTGAAGGAGAAACCTTTCTTATACCCTCTGCAATGGCTTGTGCCATCAAACGGGTACTTTGCCACATGGTATCATAAACAATGGTTATTTGATTTTCTTGATAAGCGTCTGCCCATTGAAGATATTTCTCTACTATTTGAGCAGGATTTTCTTTCCATATGATTCCATGCGATGGGCAAATGATGTCCAAAGGCAAGTTAAGGGCAAGAATCTCTTTTATTTTTTTCAATACCAAAGGAGAAAAAGGATTTAGTATGTTACAATAATACTTTTGTGCCTCATAATAAACCTCGTCCATATCTACCTCAGTATTGAAAAGAGATTCGCTTGCATAGTGCTGACCAAAACCATCGTTGGAGAATAATATATTTTCGCCTGACATATAAGTAAACATAGTGTCCGGCCAATGCAACATAGTAGCCTCTATAAAGGTAAGCGTTGACTCTCCAAGTGATAAAGTGTCCCCCGTTTTGACATTGACAAAATTCCAATCCTTATGATAATGACCTCTGATTATAGACTCGCCTTTCGCTGTGCAGTAGATAGGAGTATCGGGTATTTCCCTTAACAATTCCTCCAAAGCACCGGAGTGGTCTATTTCATTGTGATTCATTATTATGTAATCTATTTGTTTAAGGTCTATTTCCTGTTTAAGATTATTGACAAATTCCTTGTCGTATGGCAACCATGAGGTATCTACCAATGCAGTCTTTTTGTCTCTGATTAAATATGAGTTATAAGAAGAACCTCTGTGTGTAGAAAGTTCCTCTCCGTGAAAGGTGGTAAGTTCCCAATCAACTTTCCCAACCCAAGTTACTTTATTTGTTATTCTCTTTCCCATTTTAGTATATATTTTTGAAAGTTCTTACTCTTTTTTACGTTGCAAAAATAATGTATTTTCCAACATTGCATCAGTTGGTAATAACATATTTTACCACATTTTTTTGTTAAAAGTTTCTGCCCGTTTCTTATCTCTCCTATGCAGACTCATTACAACCTATTAAGACACTGCGAAAACTTATTTTTATTTGCTTATTATATTTCAAAAAAAAACTAATTTTGCAAAGATATAAATATAGAACATGGAGTTATGAAAAATTTAGTTTTGTTTAGTATTTCATTGCTATGCTGTGCTTCTCTTTGGGGACAAATAGAAGTAAGGAGTAATTTGGATAAGGTAACCGTATATCCGCAAAAGGCGTTGGTGGAAAAAAGTGTGAAAGTGAATTTGAAAAAAGGAGAAAACAAATTCATTATTACAAACAATGCTTATCACGGAGTGAATGAGGATATACATTTTGGTTCGGCTGATAATTGGTTTGTTACCTCTATAAATACTCAAACGCAAGTCTTACCACAAAAAGAAGCGGCAAAAAAAGTTTTGCCTCAAAACGTTTACCAACAATATATTGTTTTAAAAGACAAACTTGATAATATTGAATCTCAAATAACCGATGGTGAGGCTTTGTTAAAAACTTTATATGCACAAAGGACGGCTTTAGGCAATTTGAAAGCCACAAAAACTCCTTCGGAAATAGATACGATAGAAACCATAAAAAGTCAATTTCTTTTCCAAAGAGATGAAATGAAAAATATCAATGGACTGATTTCTCAAACGACAGAAAAACAAACAGAACTCAAATATCAAAAAAGCAACACTCTCAAAGATATAGAACTTTTGATAAAAAAATATGTGGGAGGAAAAGAGATTTTGACTCAGGATAAGTCTATCTTAGTAAGCATTTATTCAAACAAAGATATACCAAACGAAACATTAAAATATACCTATTTCACTCACGCTGTTTCAAGTATTTACAGTTATGATGTGATGTTTGATGAAAAAGAAAATATTGCCACTTTTTATCTGAAAAATACCATTGCTCAGAATACAGGAGAAAATTGGAAAGATTGTGAAATAGTTTTTTCCACCTCAGAGGGTGAATATGTGGCTTATAATGAAGAATTGCAACCTTACTATTTGGATTATGCTTATACTAAACCAAAGGCTAAGGCAAGCACAATGAGATTAAATGCAGTGAGCACTGAGGCAAGTAAAGTCGGAGCGGGAGAAGACGCTTTATATTTAAATGATGTGGTATATTCACAAAGTTATATGCAAAACTTAACCTTAAATAGAGAATATTCTCTTGCCACCAATCAAAGTATAGCAACCAACGAAGCCGTAACCATACCTTTGTACAATGAGAAAACAAGGGCAGACTTTTCTCGTTTTTCCACTCCAAAAAACAGTGAAAAGGTTTATTATACTGCTTTGCTTCCTAATTGGGAGGATTTGGGCTTGTTAAATACCAATTGCAATATATACCTTAATGATAAATTTATTGCCAATTCTTATATCAATACGGAGGAAGCGGGGGATACAATGAGATTTTCCGTAGGTGAGGATAAGGATGTAAAGATTACAAGAAAACTTCGCAAGAGTTCCCCTACAGAAAAAGGCTTTTTATCAAAAGACGTTGTTGAAAGGGTGCAAATAACCATTATTGTGAAAAATACCAAAAATGAATTGGTTAAACTGTCCATAAAAGACCAAATTCCTATTTCTGCAAATAGTGAAATAAAAATTTCCGATATTGTTTTGGACAAAGGGGAAATAGAGGCAAATAGTGGTATTGTCAATTGGAATATAGAGATAGAACCAAAGGGCGAAAAGAAAATAACTTTTTCCTATATTGTTACTTACCCCAAAGGCAATAAAGTAATACTCAATTAAAACTTAACAACTGAACGTCTTTTATGAGTAATAAACTAAAAGGCTATTTGTCTGGAGTGATAGCCGCCGTTGCCTACGGAACAAATCCTTTGGGAGCGTTGTTTCTTTACGAAAGAGGTTATAATGCAACAAGTGTAATATTTTTTAGATTTGTCTTTGCTGTGCTTATATTGGGAGTAATATTGCTTGCACAGAAAGAAAATTTTAAAGTATCAAAATTTGAATTCAAAATTCTTTCTGCTTTGGGAGTTATTTTTGCTGCTTCGGCTCTGACACTATACTCATCCTTTAATTACATGGACTCCGGTATTGCTTCAACCATACTTTTTACTTATCCTATTTTTGTAGCCATAATAATGGTTTTGTGTTTCAAAGAAAGAATGTCTTTGATAAGTGTGTTTTCTATAGCAATAAGTATTTTTGGTATATGTCTTTTGTATAAGGGTGAGGGAGGAGTAAGGCTTTCTATGTTGGGTATTATACTTGTGTTGGTTTCTTCTTTGACTTACTCGGTTTATATAGTTTTGGTAAACAGGGCTAAAATAGAAATGAACCCTTTCAAAATGACTTTCTATGTTATGGCCATTGCGGGAATATGTATATTTGTCTTTTCTTTGTTTAGTGAAAAGAATCATATTATCCCTATAGATAGTTTTTTTTCTTTATCGTGGTTTGTTTTTCTTGGAATAGTACCCACAATAATAGCCATGACTTTTCTCAATATTGCAATTCCCAAAATAGGCTCGGTACCTACGGCTATTATGGGAGCATTGGAGCCCGCTACGGCAGTGGTTATCAGTGTTGTTGTGTTTAACGGTGTTTTGACGGCAAGATTATTGACAGGTATATTTTTGATTTTAATAGCCGTTATATTGATAACGCTTAAAGATTTGCCGATATTTAAAAAAGTTAAAAAAACGTCTTAAAAATACATAACCTAAATAAATTTTACTACCTTTGCAAGCAAGTAACTTGTGGGGAAAGGGTGCAGGTCGTTCCTTATAGGTTTTTCTTATTGAGTACCTGCATAAATAAAAAAATAAAAAGCATGAAAAAATTATTAGTTTGTATGTTTGCTTTGTTTGGTATGGTGGGCTTGTCTTTTGCTGATAAGTACGAATTGGATAACAGTGCCATAGACAATGCTTTTAACCAAGCAACAACTTTGAGTCTTGACAATATGGATTTGTCGGCATTTAACGGCTTGGACTTAAATCTTAACCTAAATTCAGAAATGGCTGCTATGGGAAGTGCCGGCAAGAATTGGGGTGTTGCCGCTTTGTTGGATTTCTTTCTTGGTGGTATAGGCATTCACAGAATGTATTTGGGAAGTTCCAATTTGATGTGGTTGTATTATGGTATAACTTGTTGTGGTATTTTTGGAATAGTTCCTTTGGTGGACTTTATTGTTATCATTGTTGATGGTATTGAAGGCAACATAGGAAAATATTGTAACAACTCTTCTTACTTTATGTGGTTATAGGAGAGAAAAGTTTATATAAAAAAACAGAAACACGAAATGAAAACCATAAAAAACATAATATTATTTTCTTTCGTGTTTTTGTTTGTCGTTACTCTTAAAGGACAAAACAAAATTCAAGCCGAAGTTACAATACAACAACTTGTTAACAAAAAAGTTCTTACCATAAAGAAGGAGATTTTTTATCAATCAAACGGCAAATTGATAACCCATATTCTTTCGCCACAAGAGATTTTTACCATTACCAATTCTTTGGGAGAAGTTGCTTGTTATTTGCCGAGCGAAAACACAGCATGGACAACGTTTTCCGCCACTCAAAGTAGTAAGAATGAAGTGTTAGCCGTTTTTTCTTCAGAAAACAGGTATGATTTAGGTCTGTCTGATTTGGGTTTTGAACTTAGCAAACAAGAAAGAGACTCTACTCGCATAGTAAAGACTTATTTGCCCAAGAAAGAACACAAAGAAATATCCAAAATAATTATGGTTTATCAAGATGACAAACCTATATATTGTGGTTATTACAACAAAGAAAACAAGGAAAACAAAAAAATATATTATCAAAACTACTTATCCTTGCCACGATTTTTTTTACCTCAAAATATAACCGAAATAAGCATAACGCCACAAAACGATACCATTATTCGCAGAGAAATATTTTCTAGCATCAAGTACGATAAGGAAGCAACGAGTGAATATTTTGATTTCCAAATACCTGTCTCTGCTACAATAACAGATGGAATAAAATTGGAATAAGTATGTCAAAACGTCTGTTTTTTCTATTAATTTGTTTAGTTTTTTGTATTACAAACTTGTTCTCGCAAAGTAAGGAGGATATTTTATTGTTAAAGGAGCATAACTTTGAAAACAAAAACTTTGATAGCCGAGAAGTTGCCTATGGTTTTGGGCATAACAATAGTAAAAGCCCTGTTTATCACCTATTATCTGCCTCTATGTTTGTTTATCAAAAATGTTTATCCGCTGTTGTTTCTCGCTCCTGTGCTTTTGAGCCTTCTTGTTCTGCTTATAGCAAGGCTTTGATAAACGAATATGGTTTGTTTAAGGGTATAATTTGCACAACCGACAGGCTTATGCGATGCAACAGAATAGCCATGGCGGGAAAATTACCGACTTACTTTGACATGCGAAACGGAAAACATTTTGAAAACACTGCCATTTATTCCTTAAAACAAAGTAAAGAATAATGTTGAAGCAATGTCTATACATATTATTTTTTCTCTTTTATGTTTGTTGTTTAAACTCTTATTCTCAAAATAAAAATTTTGCAAATGGAGAGTTTGAATTCGTCAGATACTTGATAGGTAACGATATGAAAGAGGAGGCTTTGACTTGGGCAAAAAAGGATTTGTTCTTTGTGAATTATGATTTAAAATCGTTGGATTCAATAATTTTTTTGAAAGGTTGGGCTTTTTATTCTTCAAAAGTTTTAGATGAGGCTTCCCTTTGTTTTGATAAAGTTAAAGATAGTTCCGCTTTCAAACCGGCTGCCATCTTTTTTTCCTCTCTTTGTATGGCTTATTCAAACGAATTTAATAAGGCTGAAAATAATCTTTCATCTAATGAAGGTTTATTGTCTTCTCACAAAGAATTATACTCATTTGAGTTGGCGGGATATTCTTTGTTGCAAAGAGATTTTGTTTCTTATAAGAAGTTCCAACAAAATTTTACTTATAATTCATATTCTTTGTTTAATGGCGAAAAGACTTTGGACAGTATTTATTCATTGTTGGAAAACAAAAAAGCAAAATCTCCCTTCCTTGCCGCAACTTTGTCTGCCATTATACCCGGAGCGGGAAAAATTTATGCCGGAAGTTTAGGCGAGGGTATAAGTTCTTTTATAACAGTGGGTAGTTTTGTCGGTCTTTGTGCTGAAAATTGGATAAAACACGGCTTTTCCAATTGGAAAACGCTCCTTTTTGGTTCTTTGGCGAGCGTGTTTTATGTAGGCAATATTTACGGTTCTTATTTTAGTGTAAAAATTTCTGAAAATGAATTTAACAATAATCAAAATCTTAGTATTCTTTACAACATACACATTCCTCTCAGAAATACCTTTGGTTTATAGTCAAGGATATGTATTTAATAGAGCAGATGAATATTTTTTCAAAAAAGACTACGCAAATGCCGTTTTGGAATATGAGAGAGTGTATTTTAACAACTATGATATTGAAATACAAAAACAGGCTTTGAAAAAAAAGGCACTTTGTTACAAATTGGACAAAAAATATAATTTTTCTGCCAAAACCCTACAACGTATACCTTTGTACAACCTTGATTTGAAAGAAAAAGACAGCATATATTACGAAATGTTGCTTTGTTCCTATTTGGGAGATGATTTTGATTTTGCAAATGAAATTGTGCTTAATATGAATTTGGAAGTGAAGGAAAACCCTTCCAAAGAACTTTTGTTAATATTGATTCTTGTTAATAATGAATTGAATGACTACTCCTCTGCACACAAACTTATAACTCAATACTCTTGTAAAACAAACGATTTAACAAAGGAAGATAACAAAAAATTGGATAGCATCTACAATCATATTCCCCAAAATAAAAGTACAAAAAAAGCCAAACACCTTGCTTTCTTACCGGGCTTGGGGCATATATATGCAGGTTATTGGGGCGAGGGAATTTGTGCTTTAGTGGTCAATGCGGGTGTCTTGAGTTTTGGTATTTGTGAATTTTTACTCAAAGATTATATTACCTCTTGGATAGGGGGTGCCGGCTTGTTATCTGCTACTTATTTAGGACAACAAAAAAGAGCAGTTTATCTTACAGAAAAACGTAATTATTTAGAAAAAAAAGAGTTTAACAATCAGATAAAACAAATTCTTTTAAAATAAAAAACACCATGAAAGAGAAAAAACAACTTGTGCTGTCCTTTGGTGCGAATATCGGAGAGAGGCAAAAAAACATAGAGCAAGCCTATACCATGGTGGAGCAAGAAATAGGCGAGATGCAAAAAAGGTCGTCTTTTTTTGAAACCAAACCTTGGGGCTTTGAGTCCGATAATCTCTTTATAAATTCTGTGGCTTGTTTTTTTACATCCTTGAGTTGTGATGAGGTTTTGCAAAAAATACATCAAATAGAAAATACTTTGGGCAGACAAAGGACAGATTGGGCAGGGTATCAATCTCGCAAGATAGATATAGATATTCTTTTTTATGAAGATTTGATTTTAGAGACAAAGGATTTGATTATTCCGCATCCTCTTTTACACAAAAGAGACTTTGTGCTTATGCCTCTTAAAGAAATACTGCCGGATTTTATTCATCCCGTTTTAAAACAAAAGATAAGGGAGATAAAACTAACCTGAGTTTTTTCTTATGTTGAAAAAAAAATGTAAATTTGCAGTTTGTAATTTTTTTATAGAGCAATGAATTTATTTCACATTTTTACTCATGGGATGTTGTTTGGGCTGACGCTTTCGCTTATGATAGGGCCGGCGTTTTTCTCTCTTTTACAAACAAGTATCAGTAAGGGCTTTCGTTCGGGGTCTTATTTTGCAATGGGTATTTCATTGAGTGATGTTTTGATGGTTTTTGTTGCGTGGTATGGAGTGTCTACTTTTTTTGAAACGGAGCAGGCAAGAAAAATCCTTTCTATAATAGGCGGACTGATAATAATAGTTTTCGGTATTTATACGGCTACCCGATTACACAAAACTCCGAAACATAGGGATATAAAAACAATTAATAAATTTCAATTCAAATATTTGGGCAAAGGTTTTCTCTTTAATATTGCCAACATAGGCACCTGGCTCTATTGGCTTATACCTGTAAGTGTTGCCAATAGTTATACGAATTCTAAGGAGCAACTTGCTTTTTTGACTTCCATTCTTGTTACTAATTTGGGAATGGATTTGTTGAAATGTAAGGTTTCACATGAATTAAAACGTTTTTTGACCGATAATGTCATAACAATAATTAACAGGGTGGTAGGTACCATTATAATTGTCTTTGGCATATATTTGGCCATTTCCTCTTTCTTGCCCGCTAAGACTAATATAATGACCAATATACATTAGTTTCTTTGTTTTTTTTCTATAGAAATGAAAGAAGTCCTAAAAACTTATTTAGCAAATCACAGCACACAATCACTTATAAAAGAACTACAAAAGCCAAAAGCCAAAGCGGTTTTACGCTCTTGTGTCGGCTCTTCTTTTGCTTTTACTGTGGCAAGTGTGGATAGTGTTTTAAGAAATAAAAACCATCTTTTGATAGCCGAGTCCATGCAGGAAGCCGCTTATCTTACCAATGATTTGGAAGAGTTATTGCAGGACGAAAAAGAAGATTATACCACAAAACACGTTGTTTTCTATCCAACTCTTTACACAAAACAAGGGGGTAAGGAAAAAATAAACATAGATAATTCCATACTCAGATTACAAGTCCTTAATCGTTTAAATAGGGGAGAAAAACTAATTGTTGTAACCTATTCCGAGTCCATAGAGGAGAAGGTTGTAAAAAAAGATTTTTTAAAAAACAGACAAATATTTCTTCGCAAAAAAGAGGAGTTGGATGTAGAAAATCTTATTGCACAATTGGATGACTATGGTTTTGAATATGTCGATTTTGTTGTGTCAGGCGGACAATACGCTTTGAGAGGAAGCATAATAGATGTTTTTTCTTTTGACAGGCAATTGCCTTATCGTATAGAATTAAACGGAGATGAAATAGAAAGCATAAGAAGTTTTGATATTGCCACTCAAATGTCCATAGAGGAAAAAGAAAGTTTGTTAATCATTCCCAATTTGGAAAAAGAAAACGAGACAGAAAAAGTCTCTTTGTTTTCTTATTTTGACAAAGACACTCTGATATGGACAAAGAATCTACCCGTAGCGTTGGAAAATATTGCCGAAGTATATGAGGCAAAGACAATGCAAGAAACTTATCTCACAAGAAAAGAGATTGTTGAAAGTATTTCGAAATATTCGACAATAGAAATCGGACTTGTATTTCAAAAAGAACAAGACACAGATTTTGAATTTTATACATCACTGCAACCTTCTTTTAATCAAGATTTTTCTCTTTTTGCCGATAAGTTGGAAGAACTTTCTTTGCAAGGTTATGACAATATGTTTTTCGTCAGAGATGACAAACAAAAACAACGTATAGAAAACATAATCAATGAATATAAGCAAAGAGATAAAATATTAAAGTTTAGGTATTTGGACTTTAGTCTTTCATCCGGTTTTATTGACAATGAAAACAAAAGAAGTTATTTCACCGACCATCAACTTTTTAATCGTTACAATCGTTATCATATACAAAACAACACAGACAAAAGAGAAAGTCTGACCATAGACGAATTGATAAATTTAAAACCCGGAGATTATGTTGTTCATATGGACTATGGTGTGGGCAAATTTTCTGGTTTGGAAAAACTGACAAACAATGGCAAAGTGCAAGAGGCTATACGTTTGATTTATAAAAATAATGATATACTTTATGTTTCTATACATTCTTTGCACAAAATTTCTCGTTATACTTCGAGTGATGGCATAGAGCCAAAACTCAATCGTTTAGGCTCCTCTGCTTGGCAGACTTTGAAGGAAAAAACAAAGAAAAAAGTAAAAGACATAGCCAAAGACCTTATCAAACTGTATGCTCAAAGAAAAGCGAGTAAAGGCTTTGCTTTTTCGGCTGATTCTTATTTGCAAAATGAGTTGGAAGCCTCGTTTATATATGAGGATACACCCGACCAATACAAAGCGGTAAAGGCTGTAAAAAAAGATATGGAACTTTCTTTTCCTATGGATAGACTGGTGTGTGGAGACGTGGGTTTCGGCAAAACAGAAGTTGCCATAAGGGCTTCTTTCAAAGCCGTTAATGATTCCAAACAAGTGGCTGTGCTTGTGCCGACAACCATACTTGCTTTTCAACACTATAAAACTTTTTCCGAACGATTAAAAAATATGCCCTGCAGGGTGGATTATCTTAACAGATTTCGCACTGCAAAGGAAAAAACTCAAATACTCAAAGACTTAAAAGAAGGACGAATAGATATTCTCGTAGGAACTCATGCTATGGTTTCCAAGAATGTGGAATTTAAGGATTTGGGTTTGTTGATAATTGATGAGGAACAAAAATTCGGTGTATCTGTTAAGGAAAAAATCAAACAACTAAAAGTAAACATAGACACACTCACCCTTACCGCAACTCCCATACCGAGAACTCTGCAATTTTCTCTTATGGGGGCAAGGGATTTATCCGTTATCAACACCCCTCCGCCCAACCGTCAGCCTATAAGTACTCAAATTGTTAATGGTTTGGACGAGGATATTTTGCGAAAAGCCATAGTTAATGAATTAAATAGAGGAGGGCAAGTATTTTTTGTACACAACCGCATACAAAATTTGGAAAACATTCGTACATTGCTCAATAAACTTGTACCGCAGGCTCGCATAGTTGTCGGTCATGGACAAATGGACGGCAAAGAATTAGAAAAAATTATGATGGATTTTATTAACGAACAATATGATATATTGCTCAGTACCACTATAATAGAGAACGGCTTGGATATACCTAACGTAAATACCATATTTATCAACGACGCTCAAAACTATGGACTTTCCGATTTACATCAATTGCGAGGCAGGGTAGGGCGAAGCAATAAGAAGTCATATTGTTATTTAATAATTCCGTCAGAAAATATACTTACCGAACAGGCTTACAAACGTTTGCAGGCTATAAGTGAATTTTCATCCATAGGCTCGGGCTTTGCTCTCAGTATGAGAGACCTCGATATAAGAGGAGCGGGTAATATACTTGGAGCAGAACAAAGCGGCTTTATCTCGGATATAGGTTATGATACCTATAATAAAATACTTCAAGAGGCAATGGAGGAATTAAAGGAAAATGATTATGCTTATCTTTATAAAGAGGAGAAAAAGGACTTTGTAAAAGAATGCTTGGTTGAAACCGATATGGAGGTATTGATACCTGATAATTATATTTCCAATGTAACAGAAAGATTCAAAATTTACAAAGAATTGGACTCCATGAGCGAAGAAGAAGATTTGCAACGCTTGACAAAAGAATTAAGAGACAGATTCGGCAAAATACCCCAACAGACCTTGGACTTGTTTGATATAGTGCGCATAAGAAAAATGGCAAAACTTTTGGCTGTGGAGAATTTAAAATTAAAAAGAAGCAAGGCACAACTTACATTTGTCAAAAATAAAGAGTCAAAATTTTATTATTCTGATAAGTTTCAACGCATAATCTTATTTGCCAATCAATTTCCGACACGTTGTCTTATTAAAGAGGAAAATCAAACTTTAACCCTTGTGGTAAATGATATTAAATCCGTTTCTCAGACAAAAAAAATGTTTGAATACTTACTCAAATAAAACAGCCTGTGGCTGTTTTATAAAAGGCAGAGCCATTATGAGACTTTGGGTGTAAGGATATATTTATAAGTTAAAATATAATAACGGCTATGCCCCTTGCTAACTTATCATAACTCATGCTAATCCATAAAAAACAAAAGAAAAACAAAAAAATCGGTTTACTGAAAATCAATAAGTTACAAAATAAATTTTTGCACGCGTTTGGTCAGG
>CAZITO010000043.1:0-17280 GCA_964542225.1 uncultured Bacteroidaceae bacterium
TATATCAATTAAATTTCCCGAAAAAATATTTTTCTACTCTTATTCAGCCTGTTTTTATGGGGCAAAGCCACACCCAATGGGTGTTTTATAAGGGTAAAGCCGTTACTTTTTGGCTCTCCCAATCCTTACACCGAGTTAATGTCAAGTTACCTATATCATCATTATAATTTATGCCAACCAATCAAAAGTTATAAAATGAATTATATCCTTAAAAAAGAAGAACCCCAACGCTCTACAGCCGCTTTTTCCAATTCCTCTCTAAAATTTGGGTGGGATATTGAAATAATCAGTTTGGCTCTTTCTTGCATTGTTTTTCCATATAGGTCTACAACGCCGTATTCTGTTGCAAAATAATGCATGTGATAACGAGTTGTATCAACACTTGCTCCTTGTTTAAGGTATGGTACTATTTTTGTCTCGCCTTTGTTGGTAACGGAAGGCATGGCCATAATAGCCTTTCCTCCCTCAGAGCGAGAAGCACCATACATAAAATCAACCTGTCCTCCAACTCCGGAAAACATCTTCATACCTATACTGTCAGCACATACTTGTCCGGTAATATCTATTTCTATACAAGAATTTATGGCTGTCATTTTTGGTTGCTTTGCTACGACAAAAGGGTCATTGGTATAGGAGCATTCCATCATTAGTACATCTTTATTATTGTTGACAAAATCATAAAGTTTATTGCTACCCATAAGAAAAGTAGATACCATTTTACCTTTATCCAAAGCCTTATTGCTTCCATTTATAACTCCCTTTTCCACCAAAGGCAAAACACCATCGGAAAACATTTCAGTATGAACTCCGAGATTTTTGTGTCCTCCAAGTTGAGCAAGTATGGCATTAGGTATGGTGCCAATACCCATTTGCAAGCAGGCTCCATCCTCTATAAGTGTGGCGCAATTTTTTCCTATCTGCATAGATACATCATCCAAAGGAGCCATGTGGGCAGGAAACAAAGGGTAGTCGGCTTCGACAAACATATCTATTTTGTCCATAGGTATCATGGCATCGCCAAAACAACGTGGCATTTGAGGATTTATTTCCGCTATAACGCACTTGGCAACATCCATCGCTCCCAATGTATCTGCAACAGAAGTACCCAAAGAAACCATACCGTTATCATCAGGTGTGGATACCATTATCATCAAAACATCACAAGGCAAATAACCTTTGCGATATAGCGTAGGTATCTCCCCAAGAAAAACAGGAATATAATCTCCTCTGCCTTCCTGCACGGATTTTCTAACATTTTTACCAACAAAAAAGGCTTCATGTTTAAACACGCCCTCAAATTCGGCATCTGTGTATGGAGCAGGTCCTTCTGTATGCAAATGATGTATGCGTACATTGGAAAACTCTTTATTTCTACCTCTTTCACACATTGCCTTTATTAATGTTTGAGGAGCGGCTGCAACACAACCTATATGTATGTGGTCATCGGATTTGATTACCTGAACTGCTTCTTTGGCTGTTATAGCCTTATAAGATTTTGTCATAATATCATTTAAATTATACTGTTAAACACCATTCAAATACTCGTAGGGCAAAAGTAAATAAAAATCATAGAATTATAAAATAAATATAAAAAAAAGTGCTTTTTAGACTAATTTTTTTGTAAATTGACCAAAATTATGTCGGGTTAAGGTAAATCAAAGCCATTATAAAACAGGTTGTGCTTGTGAGTCATAAACAACGAAAATATTATATGATATTTTTATAATTTTCTTAAAATGTACTATCTTTGCATTTATCTTATCAAATAAAAAGATAAGAAATGGTAACGGAAGCGTTATATGTTTATACTTGTGTATAGAAATACCTGAGAAACATTATATTGAATGCAAGTTTAACATAGATAGGTTCCTTGTAGTGCCTTATGGCGTGGAATCCTGCTATAGTTATATCTTCATTCAAGGGTTATTTTTCTCAGGAACCTCTATACAGAGATATAAAAATATAGGTGGTTTCACGCTTTCTTTGTTTAATTAAATATATGTTGTTAAAGGACAACTTTTTCTAAGGAACCATAGAGAAGAAAAAATAATTATGAAAGTAATAAAAATTGTTTTTCTGTATTTGTTACTCGTAAGTACGTGTGTTATTGCCCAAAACACAGAAAAGAGTAAAGATGTTACAACTTTTCTTGGCATTCCTGTGGATGGGACAAAAAATGAAATGATTCAAAAACTAAAAAACAAAGGTTTTACCTATGATGCAAAGTACGATAGATTAGAAGGAGAATTTAATGGACAAAAAGTAAATATATACATAGTAACTAATAACAATAAAGTATATAGAATAATGGTCGCAGATGCTAATTATATAGACGAAGCAGGTATAAAAATAAGATTTAATAACCTTTGTTATCAATTTGAAAACAATCCAAAATATATTTGTGGTATTGACCCTACAATACCCGATAAGGAGAATATTTCTTATGAAATGATAGTGAACAATAAGAGGTATGATGCTACTTTTACACAAATAAGCAAAGAATTTATGGATAATATTGGTATAAAAATGAGTTTGGGTGAGTTATTACAAGATGGTCATAAATATGTAGATACAAAAACTGGAAAAGTTATTGTAGACGCAGAAGAAATAGTTGAAAACAAACTTGTATGGTTTACAATAAAAAGATATAACTCTGGTAAATATGGCATTATGATATTCTATGACAATGGATATAACAAAGCGAATGGGGAGGATTTGTAGGAGGTTATTATAAGTTATAATAAAGTAGCATAAGTTTTTTATAAGTTAGTATGGGAGGGCAAAGTTGTTAAAAATAATAATTTGTAGTATGCTTATACTAACTTATTAAAATGAAGAACACCATAACCACCCCACAACAAAAATAGGAGAAAACTCTTTTGAATTTTCTCCTATTCTTTTTTTATATAGTAAGAAAATACTATTCTGATACAACTTCAAATTCAAACTCTGCTTTAATGTCTTTATAAACATTAACAACAGCACTGTATTTGCCTACTTCTTTTATTGCATCGCCTTTTATGAAAATTTTCTTTCTATCAACATCTATATTTTGTTGTTCCTTGATAGCATCAGCCAATTGTATGCTATTGACAGAACCGTAAATTTTGCCGTTTTCACCGGCTTTTGTAACTATTTTTATATTGTTGATAGCAGATATTTTCTCTGCAAAAGCCATAGATTCCTCTCTTATTTTTTCCTCTTTTCTTGCTTTTTGACGTATGTTTTCTGCCAAAACTTTTTTTGCAGAAGGAGTTGCTACTATAGCAAAACCACGAGGAAGAAGGTAATTATTTGCATATCCGTCTTTAACGGTAACTATTTCGTCTTTGTAACCAAGATGGTTAACGTCTTGTTTTAATATGATTTCCATATAATTATCCTCCTTTTTTATTATTTTAATAAGTCTGCTACGTATGGCATAAGAGCAAGGTGTCTTGCACGCTTAACGGCTTGAGCAACTTTTCTCTGATATTTGCGAGATGTTCCTGTAATTCTTGCAGGAAGTATTTTGCCTTGTTCATTCACAAATTTCAAAAGAAAATCTGCATCCTTATAATCTATATACTTGATACCACTTTTTTTGAAACGACAATATTTTTTTCTTTGTGTTTCAAGTTTAATAGGGGTTAAAAACTTTATTTCGCTATCGTTTGCCATGATTACTCCTCTATTTTTACTTCTTGTTTAACAACTTCTTCTCTTTTTTCTTTGTTTTCTGCAACTTTTTGTTGTGATTTCAAACCGCCATTTCTCCTTTTCTCATTGTATGCCACAGCATATTTGTCCAAAGACACCGTAAGAAAACGCAACAAACGCTCATCTCTCTTGTAAGCAGTTTCAAGTTTTGCTATCAAAGAACCTTCTGCCTTAAATTCTATAAGGTAATAGTAACCGGAGGTTTTCTTTTGTATAGGGTAAGCAAGTTTTCTCATACCCCATCTGTTTTCATCTACGATTTCAGCACCGCCTTCTTTCAAAAGGTTTAGATACTTTCCCACCGTTTCCTTTATCTGGTCGTCAGACAAAACGGGAGTCATAATGAAAACGGTTTCATACTGTTTCTTCATTTTAAACTAACTTTTTTATTAGACATTTAATACTCTATTTGAATTTGCAAAAATATATATATTTTTTTATATGGCAAAATAAATTAATGTTTTTGTTTTGAATTAGTGTTTTTTAATAAATAGTTTATCGGTATAAACAAAACGAAAAGAGCAACGATTCTATAACCGCTGCCCCTTTGAAGTATTAACCTTAAAAATATATGACATTATGTTTAATTCACATTTGCAAAATTACATCTGCTTTTTCTTATAGGCAATACTCAAAAATTGGTATTTTTCAAGCAACTTAATGAGTATATTACTTAACCATAATGACCAAGAGCCTTGAATTTTTCCAAAATTCGGTTGTAGATTCTATTTTTATAGAGGTGGCTTTGTTTGCACCGCCTTGCAAGGTATATGAGGCAGTAGGGTGAGGTGTTATCAATTTTACTTTGCCACCGGTCAGAGGAATCTCGTCTACATTTCTCATATCTATTTTTTGCATATTATCAATATTGCTATTTGCGGCAAGAGTAAGAGTTTTGCCTATACCTATAAAACCGCCTTCAGAATCTATTACACCTGCCTTTTTCAATTCTTTTTTTGTACCTACAATAAAGTATGCCGCATACCTTTCATCTTCCAATTTACTCAACTCGGATTTGTTTTTCTTTGCTTCTTGTTGCAATTTTGCCACTTGAGAATTAAGGTCGGATATGTTTGCGTTTTTCTCTTGCAGTTGCTTTGTCAGGTCAAGTATTTCGTTTTCTCTGTCGCCAAGTCTGCCATTAAGCAAAACAAGTTGCTCTTGCAAACGTTTGTTTTCTGCAAATGAGTTTTTTTGCCTGCTAAGATTGTTTTGCAAAGCCTTTATTTTTTCTTTATCTTTGGCTATCATATCAGTCATGGCATTGATTTTCTCTATTATGCTTTTTGCCAATGTTTCATTGTTGCCCTCCATATTGTTTGTTATGCTTTGCAACTCAGTATATTGAGAGGCAAGGTTGTTAAGGCTGTTGTCTATATCTTTCATTTGCGAAAGCATGGTTTCTATTTCATTTTTTTGAGCAGTAACCAATGAATTAAAAGAATCTTTCAAATGTTGCTCTCTCAACTCTTGCTCTTTTTTGCTTGTGCAGGAAAATAACAAACAAATATTGGTTACAATCAATATAAGTGTAAGTACTTTTTTCATAACAACTTATTTTTTTATTAAAAATTCATAAATACAACTTTTGTTTAATTCTACTTATTAATTAAATCCACAGGATTTTGCATAGTGTCCATTTGCATCAGGCGTTTAGCATCTTCCACCCTCGGAGAATTTGGGTGTTTTGCCATATATTCCTCAAAAGCCGCTACACTTTTTTCCACATTATCACAAACCTCCTTGTAATATACACCTTTGAAAAACCTTGCCGCACCAACATAATTGCTATTAGGAAATCTTTGAATCAAACGATTAAGACAATCTATTGCCTTATTACAATTTTGCATATTGGCATAAACCTCCGACATCTTATAAAGATAAAAGGCACTCATAGTGTCCTCTGGATAATCTGCAACATATTGATTGCAAAGAGTTATAAGCGTATCTGCCTTTTGTTTGTCCAAAGCCAAAGGATTGGAAAGCATACTTTTTGAGTATGATTCTATTTGATTTTGTTTTTCTTTTTGTGCGTCAACGGGCTGTTGTTTATTGTCCTTACAAGCAAACAAAGACAACAAACAAAAACTCACACAAAACAATTTACTTAATTTTTTCATAAAATTTTTACTTAATCATTTTATAGGCAGGATGTACCTTATTATTAGTTATATCATTTAGTTTTTTCTTCAAAAACGCTCTTCTCATATTGGACAATCTGTCGGTAAAAACTTTGCCATTCAAATGGTCAAATTCGTGTTGAAAAACTCTTGCTCTTATACCGTTGAGTTCCTCTATATGTTCATTAAAATCTGTATCAAAATATTTTACTTTGATTTTGTTTTTGCGAATAACGACTTCATTTATACCGGGCAAAGAAAGACAACCTTCTTCAAATTTTTCATCCTCTCCTCCTATTTCCAAAACCTCAGGGTTAATCATTACACGTTTAAAGCCCTCGCCCTCAGGGTAATCTTCCTTAAATGGGTCGGCATCTATAACCAAAACAGAAATAGATAAATTCACTTGAGGAGCAGCCAAACCCACTCCATTTGCTTTATACATTGTTTCAAACATATCCTCCACAAGTTGTTTAATATTAGGATAGGTTTTGTCTATATCTTTCGTTTTTATTCTAAGAACAGAATGTCCGTAACCGACTATAGGTAATATCATAATAATACAATTATTTTTATTTAATCATTGATATCGTTTTTTGTTTGAGTATGCTCTACGTGAGAGATATTGTTGCGACCTTTTCCCTTATACATTTCCATAAAATCTTGTAAAATAAGCACAGCACTAACCTCGTCTATAAGCCCCTTGTCTTGTTTTTTTCTTCTTTTCAAACCTGATTTTGCTATGGTTTGAGAGGCTATTTTACTTGTATATCTCTCGTCTATCATATAAATGTCCATCTCAGGAAAAGCTTTGGACAGATTTTCCAAAAAGAGCATAACTGCTTTTGAAGATTGAGAAGGAGTGTTATCCAATTGTTTTGGGTTGCCTATAACAATCATATCCACCTCTTCTTTTGAAAAATAATCAGTCAAATAATTAAAAATGTCCATAGTAGAAACTGCTGCCAACTTTGTTGCAATAACCTGCATATAGTCGCTGACTGCCAACCCTATCCTCTTTTCACCATAATCTATTGCTAAAATTCGTCCCATTATAACAACTTCTTTACTTTTCTAATTGCAAAGTTAATATATTTTTATATAATACTCCAAAAAATAAGGCTTTTGTATGTTTATATAGGTTATTATGTCTACTATAGGAATGGTATAAATTTAAATAAGGCTAAGCCTTTTATAAAACACTTTTGTTTAAAGTGTTGTACTTATGCTACCCTCTAAGTAATATCTCATTTTGGTATATTTTTTTATATTTGCAGTTCAAAAAAGACAAAGAGAGAAAAGGAGCAGTGTAATGAATACTTATGATTATTTATTTGAGACAAGTTGGGAGGTGTGCAACAAAGTAGGCGGAATACACACTGTGGTTACCACCAAAATACCTACTATAAGCAAAAAAATAGGAGCAAATCATATACTTTTAGGACCGGATTTGGGACAAGCAACACAAACAGACTCGGAATTTGAACAAGATGATAAATTATTCTTATCTTGGAAAACGTACGCCAAACAAAATGGTATTGAGTTCAAAATAGGCAGATGGAAAATAAAAGAGTCTCCCATAGTTATTTTAGTTCCTTATACCCAATATTTTTCCTCCAAAGATGAGATTTTTGCTGAGTATTGGGAAAACTATCAAGTAGACTCTTTGACAGGAGGTTGGGACTATATAGAACCGTTTCTTTTTGGTTATGCGAGTGCAAAAATAATTGAATCTTTTTATAATTTTTATCTTTCCTCAACTGATAAAATAATAGCACAATTTCACGAGTGGATGACGGGAAGCGGTTTGCTTTACTTGAAAAAGAATGTGCCACAAATAGCCACCGCTTTTACTACTCATGCCACTGTTTTGGGTAGATGTTTGGCTGGAAATAATTTGCCTTTGTATAGCGAGATGAATCATTTTGACCCGGACAGAGTTGCCAATGATTTCAATGTGAGAGCAAAGTTTTCTTTGGAAAAAATGTCTGCTCTTAATAGCGATGTTTTTACAACGGTAAGCGATATAACCAACCAAGAGTGCAAACAGTTTTTTTTCAAAAGTGCAGAGCAAATTACTCCAAATGGTTTTGAGGGAAGTTTTGTACCCGAAAAAAGTGATTTTGAAAAATTAAGATTGAAGGCAAGAAATAAAATTTTTGATTTTATTGAAAAAACTTCCAATTACAGACCACAGGAAGATGCTCTTTTTGTCTTAAACAGTGGTAGGTATGAATTTAAAAACAAGGGTATAGATGTTTTTATAGACACTCTTAAAAATCTTAATCAAAAAGAAAAGTTAAACAAAAAGATTATAGCAATTATAGCCGTACCTGCAGGACATTACGAACCGATAGAGGATAAATTTCTTACACATCGTTTGGACAATGCTCAAAGCGACCCGATACTTTCTGCCATAAAACAAAGTGGTTTGCAAAACACCAAGCAGGAAAATGTACATGTGATATTTTTGCCTTCCTACCTTGATGGCAAAGATGGACAAATAAATATGAAGTATTTTGATTTTCTGACTGCTTTTGACCTAACCGTATTCCCGTCCTATTATGAGCCTTGGGGGTATACACCTATGGAGAGTATGGCTTTCGGTATTCCAAGCATAACCACCACTTTGGCAGGTTTTGGACTATGGGTAAAGAAAAACATAGAGGACAACAAATCTTTGAAAGTTATCTATCGTACCGACCATAATGAACAAGATGTTGTAAATGAAATATCCGAAAATATATATTCTCTTTTGTCCAAAACAGACGAAGAATTGCAGAAAATGGAAAAAAATGCAAAATATATATTTTCTCAAGTACAGTGGCAAAATCTTTATTCCTATTATGAAAAAGCCTACTCCATTGCTTTAGACAAAGCATCTCAAAGAATAAATCTTTACATTCACAAACAGCCACTTTCATATTCTATGGAGGCAAAAGTAAGTTGGGGCGATAAACCTTCGTGGAAAAAAATACTTATCAAAACCTCTTTGCCCGACAGACTGAAATTTCTTAGAACTTTGAGTCAAAATCTTTGGTGGACATGGAACTATGATGCCTTTGACTTGTTTGAGTCCATAGATAAAAAGAAATTTTTTGATATGGAGCGTTCTCCTATAAGATTATTAGAGTCTTTGACGCAGGAGGATTACCAACTATTGATGCAAAATGAGGAATTTTTACAAAAATTAGATAAGGTAGAAACTCATTTCAACAACTATATGCAAGCAAGACAAAAGAAAAACAATTCTTTGATTGCTTATTTCTCTATGGAGTTTGGAATACACGATACTTTGAAAATATTCTCAGGTGGTTTGGGTATGTTGGCAGGAGATTATTTGAAACAAGCCTCCGATTCCAATAAAAATATAGTAGGCATAGGGCTTTTATATAGATACGGTTATTTTTTACAACAAATCAACCACGAAGGGGAGCAACAAAGCGAGTTAAAGGCTCAAAAATTTTCACACCTGCCATTGCTTGCTGTAAGAGATAAAGAGGGCAATTGGAAAAAGATTTCTATCAATCTGCCTTCTGGTAAAGTATGGGCAAAGGTTTGGCTTTGCAATGTTGGGGTTACTCCATTGTATCTTTTGGATACTGATATAGAAGAAAATACAGAAGAAAACCGTGCTATTACCCGTCAGTTATACGGAGGCGATAACGAAATGCGACTAAAACAAGAAATACTTCTTGGAATAGGCGGAATACGTATGCTTAGAGAATTAGGGCTTTCTCCAATTCTTTATCATAGCAATGAGGGACATTCTGCTTTTTCTTCTTTGGAAAGATTAAACAACTATATCAATCAAGATAATATACCTTATTTACAGGCTTTGGAGTTGGTAAGGAGTTCCACTTTATTTACCACTCATACTCCCGTACCGGCGGGGCATGATGTGTTTTCGGAAGACTTAATGCGTGCTTATTTTTCTCGTTATGTGGAGAGTCTGACTTTGGATTGGGATTCTTTTATGCTCCTTGGCAGGAAGTCTAACGAAGACAGAAATGAAAAATTTTCCGTCAGCGTTCTCGCTATCAATTGCTCTGCCAATGTCAATGGAGTAAGCAAAATACATGGCAGAGTTTCTCGTCAAATGTTTCAATATTTGTTTGACGGCTATTTTGCCGATGAGGTAAATATAGGCTATGTTACCAATGGAGTTCATCTATCTACTTGGGTAGCAAAGCAATGGGAAGACCTTTATTTGAAATACTTCGGCAAAGCAATGTTTTCAGACGAGAGCAATGCAGATTATTGGCAAAAAATCTATCAGGTAGAGGATAAAGAAGTTTGGCAGACTCATCAAACCTTAAAAAAAGAATTGATAGAATTTATAAAACAAAGGCTTCAAACTGAGTTGCAAAGTAGG
This sequence comes from uncultured Bacteroidaceae bacterium, assembly GCA_964542225.1. Taxonomy (GTDB): domain Bacteria; phylum Bacteroidota; class Bacteroidia; order Bacteroidales; family P3; genus Scybalousia_A. The sequence continues at coordinate 10,195 of CAZITO010000043.1, forward strand.
GTGGAAAGTCCGAGCCTGTATGTGAAGACTATTGCCGAATTGAATGAAAACAAACTTATAGTCGGCTTTGCAAGACGTTTTGCAACTTATAAGCGTGCCGGACTTTTGTTTACAGATTTGAAACGTTTGGAAAACATTGTCAATAAAGGAGTTTGCTTTGTTTTTGCAGGTAAAGCACATCCAAATGATAAAGCGGGGCAAGACCTTATAAAAAACATAATAAACGTTTCCCGTATGCCTCAATTCATAGGCAAGGTAATATTTATAGAAAATTACGATATGTATGTGGCAAAACATTTGGTGCGCGGTGTGGATGTTTGGTTGAATACTCCTACACGTCCATTGGAAGCCTCGGGTACAAGTGGAGAAAAAGCCATAATGAACGGTGTTGTTAATTTTTCCGTTTTGGATGGTTGGTGGGCTGAAGGCTATAAGGTCGGTGCCGGTTGGGCTTTGAGTGAAAAGCAAACATATACAGACCAAAATTCTCAAAATATTTTGGATGCCGAGGTTATATATTCCACCTTTGAAAATGAAATAATACCTACTTATTTTGACAAGGTAGACAACTTGCCTATTGGTTGGATTGCTCACATAAAAAATACCATAGCACAAATTGCACCTCATTTTACCATGAAGCGTCAATTAGACGACTATTTTGCTAAGTATTATGAGCCTATGTTTAAACGCTTTGACTCTTTGAGCAAAGACAACAATAAAGAGGCTTTGGTATATGCTTTGTGGAAAAAAACAATGCGAGAGAAGTGGAACAATATGGAATTGCTCAAAGTGGAACTGCCTGATACCAATGCAGAAAGTTTTTCTTTTGAACAACAAACTTTTAAAGTAAAAATTCTCCTATACACAGGTGAAATAAACCCTGAAAATGTGGGTATAGAAATGATTATAGCTGACAAGGAAAACGACAATATAACCAAAGCCGAGCAAATAGTGGAGTTGAAACTGACAGAAAACAACAACAATAAGGGCGAATATGGTTTGGAGTTTCACAATTTCTCTTCGGGCGTGCATAACTATGCTTTCCGTATTTTTCCAAAGCATGATTTAATGCCTTTCAGGGGAGATTTAAATCTTATCAAATGGATATAAAAAGGTTTTGTAATAAATATATAAAACTTGCGTTATATAACTATGTTTGAGGATTGCAAATATTTGTTTTTGGATAGAGACGGAGTAATCAACGAAAGAGTGATGGGAGGGTATGTTTTGGACTACAAGGACTTTGTTTTTAAGACGGGTGTACTCTCTGCTTTAAAAATTTTTTCCTCTTTGTTTGATAGAATTTTTATTGTTACCAATCAGCAATGCATAGGCAAGGGGTTGATAACAGAAAAGGAATTTTCTATTTTGACAAATCAAATGATGCAAGACATAAACAGGTCAGGGGGCAGAGTGGACAGGTTATATTATTGTCCTTTTCTCAAAACGGAAAATTCTCCATTAAGAAAGCCAAACTCAGGAATGGCTTTGCTTGCCAAACAAGATTTTCCCGAAGTGGATTTCTCAAAAAGTATTATGGTAGGAGATACCGACAGAGATATGATTTTTGGTAAGTCTTTGGGAATGCACACCGTTTTTATAGACAATCAAACAGAAGAGTCTTATCAGGCAGAGTTAGTTGAAAAAAAATATTATTCCTTATTGGAATTTGCACAAGAAATAAATAAAAAAACACGTAGATAAAAATGAAGAAAAATCACATACTTTTATTTTTAACCCTTTGTTTATTGTTTGCTTACAGCAATGTTATGGCACAAAACCAAACAGACGAAAAGGGAAGAAAGCAAGGTCATTGGATAAAAACAGCCAAAAACGGCAAAAAAATCAAAGAAGGCAATTACAAAGACAATTACCCTGTGGATACTTTTTATTACTACGATAGCAAGGGCAATGTAACCGTAAAGAATTATTTTTATGATGAGGGCAAGAAAAATTATACTTGGTTGATGTTCCCCAATGGCAAAGTACAGGCAGAGGGAGAATATATCAATAGGCAAAAACAAGGTATTTGGAAATACTACAACGAAAAAGGCAAACGTATAACCGAGGTAGAATACAAAGACAATCAAAAACAGGGCAAGGAAACAATTTATGACGATGAGGGCAAACAAGTTTTGCAAATAACCACCTTTGACAAAGGCAAACGCGAGGGAGCGTTTTTTAAAAGTCTGCAATCATACGGATATTATACGGCAAACTACAAAAACGATGTCCTTGAAGGAGAATACAAAGAATATTACCCTACAAAACAGATAAGACAAAAAGGACAATACATAAACGGCAACAAAGAAGGTAAGTGGTTTGTCTATCATTCCAATGGCAAAGTGGCACAAGAATTTACCTATCAAAAAGACGAGTTGGTGGAGGATGTTGTTATATTTTCCACTTCGGAGGGCGAGAAACGTATGCTTCAAACCGATATTGCTATGGTTAGAGCCGTTGGAGATAAAATGCAAGTCTTTGATATGCAGGGGGGCAAGTTTTCCACCAATAACAATTTTGAGCAAATGCTTCAATACCTGAACGGCAACAGATTTATGCGTATAGAGGAAAAAGGCAATATTTATATGAATGTTGTAACTCTACAGGGTATCAATACGGACGGAAGCGTAAAAACAAATATAAACTTTGGTTTTAAGATAATGCCGGATGAAAACGGAAAGCAAATAATACATTCTCTGACAAGGGAGGATTAAGAAAAAACGGACTATACAATTTTATGAAAAGGATATTTTTTGTTTCGTTATTGCTTGTTTCTTTTTTTGCAAAAGCTCAGTGGGAGGAAAACTTTGAAAATGCTTCTTTGCGTATAGATTACTACCACAGTGGAAGGTATCAAGTGGATTATTTCTCTTTGCAATCTTGTCAAAAACTGCCTTTTTACAGTGGTTCCCATACCTATCTCATAGACCAAACTAACAACGGAGCCTATAAGGTGGCTTTGTTTGACAGAAAGAGTAAGCAAATGATTTTTTCCAAAGGTTTTTCCTCGCTTTTCAATGAGTGGCAGAGTAGCCAAGAGGCAAAAAATATGTGTGGCAATTATGAGGAAACGGTTATAGTACCTTACCCGAAAAATGATGTGGATATAGTTTTTTTCTCAAGAGACACGCTTAACAATTGGCAAGAAGTATTTAGAGAGCAATTTTCAGAAGAATTGTTAACGGACTATTACAACCCTTCTTACAATATTATTTCCCTTCACAAGGTCAATCGCAAAGTAGAGCAGAGAATGGATTTGGTTTTTCTGCCCGTTGGTTACACCAAGCAGGAAAAAGATAAGATGCTGAAAGATTTAAACAATTTCGCACTTTGGATGTTTGACCAAGAACCTTATAAGAGTAGGGCAGAGGTAATAAATATAGAAGCAATAGAGTATTATAGTGAAACAAGTGGTATTCCTGGACTTGGTGATAGAAAAGACGAACAAGGGCCCTTGGGAGTTGCTTATAATATGTTTTCTTCGCCTCGTTATATAATGACGACTTCTTTGTGGGAACTTAATGATGTATTGAACGGAGTGCCTTTTGATGCTGTTATAATAGTGGCTAATAGTGAGGTTTATGGAGGAGGTGGAATATATAATTATTATGCCACTTGTTACACGGGAGCAAAAGCAAAGGAGGTGCTTATTCATGAATTTTCTCATTCTTTTGCTGGTTTGGCTGATGAGTATTCCGATAATGATAGCGACACGGGGCTGCAACCTGTTTATGCCGAGCCGTATGAAAAAAATATTACCACTCTTATAGATTTTTCTTCCAAATGGGGCAGTATGATAAAGAAAACAACTCCTATACCGACTCCTGCAACAAAGGAGTATCTCCATGAGGTGGGAGTTTTTGAGGGAGCCTCTTATATGTCAAAAGGTTTTTATCGTCCTTATCAACATTGTATGATGAGGGATTTGTCGCCTTTTTGTCCTGTGTGTAACAAGGTTATAAATGATATGTTGGATATTTATTCAAAATAATAGATGAACGTAAAAATAGACTCTTCTTGGCAAAAAGTTTTGCAGGAAGAATTTGACAAACCTTATTTTTCGCTTCTTGTGGAAAAAGTAAAACAAGCCTACGAGACTCAAAGGGTTTTTCCCAAGGGCAGTTTGATTTTCAATGCTTTTAATCTATGTCCCTTTGATAAAGTAAAGGTGGTAATACTCGGACAAGACCCTTATCACGAGGTGGGGCAGGCTCATGGTTTGGCTTTTTCCGTATTGGAAGGAGTACCTTTGCCTCCTTCGTTACAAAATATTTATAAAGAAATATTTGATGATACTGGGCGTAATTCCATAACAAACGGAAATCTTACACCTTGGGCAAAGCAAGGAGTTCTTTTGTTAAACTCCACCCTTACGGTAGAGCAACACAAGGCCGGGTCGCATCAGAGTTTTGGCTGGGAAACTTTTACCGATAATGTTATAAGCCTACTCAATGAAAAGAAAGAACATTTGGTTTTTATTCTCTGGGGCAGTTTTGCCATAAGAAAGGGACAGTATATAGATAAAAACAAACATTTGGTATTGACTTCAGTCCACCCTTCTCCTTTGTCGGCATATAGAGGTTTTTTTGGCAATAAACATTTTTCTTTGACAAACAATTATCTTTCTTCCTACGGCAAAGAACCGATTATTTGGTAACATACCCGTAGGCTGTCAGCATAGGTTATTATAAGTTTTGTTTTGATTAGTTGTGATAGGGCAAAGCCGTTATAACTACGCTTAGTGTTTATGCAAACACTTTATAATTTATCTTAACTTATGTTAACCTTTCAAAAAACATATTTTTTACTGAAAAATTTTCCATTTTAAAATATTGTTGTAATTTTGCACTTGGTTAAAAGTGCGTAGTCAAGTACTGCGCCGAGTAGTAGTAATTAATTCAAAAAAAGTATTTTTAAATGAAAAGATTCAAAAATCGTCTGCACGGATTGTATGCAGATTTGGGTAAGCGAAAATATTTAAACGCTGATATTCAAACAATTACCCCCCCCATCACACAACAATTAAATTAAAGAAGTTTTTCTTTTTATCCTTTCTTTTATTTTCTTCGTTAGTTTCTTTGGCACAAACAAGAATACCGGACAATGTTGTGCAAATAAAAGTAAACGGCGTAGTAGTTACACCTTCTTCATCCTCCGATTTTCCAACCTCAGAAATTACTTATAATGGTTATTACGGAAGTATTCTTATTTCCGGCAAAATGGAGGTAACAACTACAGGTAATAATTCTTATACCTATACCATAAATTCTGTGGGAGATATGATAGCCCTGTCCTATATGGTAAACAGTGGCTGGGCATTTAGCAACAAGTATACTTTTAAATTAGAGGAAGACCTTGATTTTTCTTGTGCTGTGACACGAGAAAAAGAAGACCCGGATTATGTAACTGTTAATAAGTTTGAACCTATAGGAGGCACATCAATGTGGAATAAGGTATTCTCAGCAAATTTTGATGGCAACAATAAAACCATAAGCAATTTAACAATAAATGTTTCAACAATAAATCCACAAAGAGAATATTATGGTTTGTTTGGTCTGATGTCGAATAACGGATATGAGATTGAAATAAAGAATCTAACGATAGATAAAGCAAAAATAACAATTACCTCTTTGAATAACGGAGTAACTGAATTGTATACCGGTGCAGTTTGTGGATATTTACAAGGTTGCAATTTGAATAATGTTACAGTCAAAAATTCATCAATGGATGTAAATACATCTTTGCAAAATGAAAAAAGTGTTGTCGGTGGTGTAGTAGGATTTACAGCTATGACCGGAGTTATTACAGTTATTTCTTGTGTATCTGAAAGTAATAATATAAGAAATGAAAACGGTTTTGTTGGAGGTTTTGTTGGATTGGCTTTTGCTTCCGAATCGCATAACTTACATGTTGATGTACAAGACAATAATGTAAGATTTAGGTACGGAACCGATGATTCAAAAGCCAATGTGATTAAGAATAACACAATAATAACGGATAAAATTTTGGCAGATGAGATAGGCTTAGGTTTTACTTACTCAGAACAATCAAGTGTTAATAATGTGTTAATACAAATTTTTGAAAGTCAATCATCGCAAGAAAATAATAATCAAATACAAATAGGACATTTGTTTGCAGAGACCGATACATATTTGTATACAAAAAAATGGAATTTTGTTGCAAGATTAGGAAATACATTTGATGTATTAAACAATAATATAGTAGCAAAATATAGCAATACAAATCCTTTTATTTGTGATATGGCGGCATTTGATTTTGTTTATGGCACAAATGACAATACGGATGGAGCAAACAACTGGAATACGGAAGGTATGTATGCTAATGATAATATGACAACGGGAGCAGGTTATTTTGTATGGCCTTTTAATGAAAATACAAATAGTGAGGCTTTACCTTATGATATAAGTTACGTAACAAAAATAGAGTCCTCATTGCTAACAGCAACACCTTCACAAAATCAATATTCAGTAACAAATTACGGCGTTACACCATCTGGTAACGTAAACACAGGTTATTGGTTTGTGTTGGGTAATCCTTTCAACAAAGCCTTAGCAAAAGCAGATATTATAAACATAGACAATGTTTCATCCACAACCTACAGTTGTGCATATATAGATGACAATGGAACACCGCAACCAGTACAAGGTCAAGGGCATGAGGTCTATGTATGGGATGCTTATTCTCAAGAATGGAATTCGGAAATAGACAGCATTTTTCCCGGACAAGGTTTTGTTGTTATGGCATCGGAAAGCGGTAAAAATGTAAAATTCAATATGGTATACCCTACCACAAGCAATAACTCATTACCTGCAAGAAAAAATACGGAAGACTATAACGAAGGCATAACATTTACCTTGACAGCCAATGGAACAAAGAGTAATTTTTATGCAAAGCAAATGTCAGATGCACAGGATGGTTTTGATATAAAGGATGCCTATGTAATGTTTTCCACCAACGAGAACAAAGTAGAGCCATATTTTGTGGTTGAAAACAATGCAGTAAAATATAATCGTTACAATTCGGATAACTATGCTTGCGAAATCAATTTCCACGCACAAAAGA
>CAZITO010000044.1:0-17204 GCA_964542225.1 uncultured Bacteroidaceae bacterium
CGATTCATTTCGACGAATCGGCGTTTCGATAAAATAAAACGCCGATTCGTTTTTGCTGATTATCAAGTAGTTACAAGGATGAAAATTAAGGATTTTGTGATAAGGGTATTTCTCTATGCAAAGTTACGAAGATTCTACGACCTGACCAAACTCGTGCAAAAATTTATTTTGTAACTTATTGATTTTCAGTAAACGCACCTGCAGGGTGTTTTATAAGGGCAGAGCCATGATATTTTTTGATAGATTATAATGGGGTGTAATAAGTTTTGATAAGTTAGCATATGACAAAGCCGTTATAAAAACGGACTATGTACGCAAGTTATAAGTTTATAAAAAAATGTGAAATTTATGTTTTTCAAAAAAAATGATTATCTTTGCACAAAACAAATTGTATTCTAACTATAAAAACATATACGATTATGAGCAAAGAGATTTTGGTTTGTATAGACTTTTCAAATGCTTCCATAGTGGCGTTGAGATTGGCGGTGGATATTGCAAACAGGACAAATTCAAATATAAAAATGATTTGGGTTGAGACCATAGAAAAAGACCGCGATGAGGCGGAAAATATATTAAAAGATTTTTGTACCTCTTTTGGAAAGGCATTAAAACAGACTACTATTTCATACGAAATAACAAAAGGCAAAAGGGTTCATTCTGTTTTGGTAAAATACATAAATCAAACAAAACCTTATCTCGTTGTTTTGGGTACCAATGGCAACAGCGGTTATGATGAAAGGTTCGCCGGTGCCAATACATTTAAGACCATCAATGACTCTTCTGTGCCTGTGTTCAGCGTAAGAGAGAATTTTGATTTCAGCAAGCCTTTGGAAAATATTATTTTGCCGATAGACTCCACCGAAGAGACAAGACAAAAAGTGCCTTGGACTGTGGATTTTGCAAGAATGTTTCCCGGTGCAACAATCAGAATACTCGGCTTGCTTTCACATAAAAACAACAAGCCTTTAACAGACTTGGTGTATAAGTATGTGGAAAACGTGGGGGAATTCCTAAAAAAAAGAGGTTTGAAATTTACCACCGAAATGAGAGAGTCTGACAATGTTACGCTTACCACTTTGGATTATGCAAAGGAGGTTAATGCGGATATGATTGTTATTATGACCGAGCAAGAAAAAACATTGTCCAATCTTTTCTTTCTCGGACCATACGCTCAACAAATGATAAATCTGTCCCCTTATCCTGTATTGACAATATCGCCAAGACTTACAGGTGCATACAGTATGTAAACACAAATTTTAATATGCAGTATGTACGTTATATATTAGTGAGTTTTGTGCTTATTGTTTCGTATATGGGTAACTTGTCTGCACAGGTGGAGGTTGTGGCAGATGGAAGGTTGCAAACTATTTTGGAACAACACATTCTTTACAATTCCATGTCCAAAACTTTTGCAGGTTATAGAATCAAAGTTGCCAAATTTACGGGAGATGATGCAAAGGAAAAATCTTTTGAATTAAAACAACAACTTTTGGAAATATTTCCTTCACAGAGAGTGTATGTTGTTTTTGATGAACCTTTTTTCAATGTTAAAATGGGAGATTTTCTTACGCGATTGGATGCTTTTGCTTTGCTCAAACAAATCAAACCTCAAATTCCTACGGCAGTTATTATTCAAGACTATGTCAACGCTCCCGTTGTGAGCGAAGAAGACTTGCAAGCGCCAGAATATTTTGAGGAAGATTTGGAATCAGATAACGATTCTTTTGATTGATAATTACATAAAATTTATATAGAAAAAAATAATAAAACAATAAACATCATGGAAATAAAGAATTATATCAAGGAAAATAAAGACAGATTTTTGGAGGAGTTGTTTTCTCTTATCAGAATACCATCCATATCTTCACAGACCGAACATAAAGAAGATATGGTAAAATGTGCTGAACGTTGGAAAGAATTGCTTTTGTTGGCAGGAGTGGACAAAGCAGAGGTTATGCCTACAGAAACCAACCCGGTTGTTTATGGAGAAAAGTTTTTAAGCAAAGACTACCCTACTGTTTTGGTCTATGGACACTATGATGTTATGCCAGTAGACCCCATAGATGAGTGGAAAACAGAGCCTTTCGAACCGGTGATAAAAGACGATATTATATGGGCAAGAGGAGCAGATGATGACAAAGGTCAATCGTTCATGCAAGCCAAAGCCTTTGAGTATATGGTAAAAAGCGGAAAATTAAAATGTAATGTAAAATTCATGCTTGAAGGCGAGGAGGAAATCGGCTCAGGTGCTCTGTATGGTTTTTGCGAAAAAAACAAAGAATTGCTTAAAGCCGATGTTATTCTTGTCAGCGATACCTCAATGATAAATAAGGATACTCCTTCCATTACGGCAGGTCTTAGGGGCTTGGGATATATAGAAGTAAAAGTTACGGGACCAAAGGCTGATTTGCATTCGGGTATTTACGGAGGTGCGGTGGCAAACCCTATCAATATTCTTTGCAAAATAATTTCCCAACTGCAAGACGAAAACAATCGTTGCACGGTGCCAGATTTTTACAAAGAGGTTATAGAACTTTCCAATGAGGAAAGAGAGCTTATGGCAAGAGCACCTTTTGATGAAAAATCCTATTTGGAAATTACCGGCTCTCCTTCTCTGCACGGAGAAAAGGGTTATTCAACCATAGAACGCACGGGAATACGTCCTTCTTTTGATGTTTGCGGTATTTGGGGAGGATATACGGGAGAAGGTGCAAAAACCATAATACCATCCACTGCTCATGCAAAAATATCCTTCCGTTTGGTACCCGACCAAGATTTTAATGTAATAACCGAAAGAGTAAAAAAACACATAGAAAGCATTGCTCCAAAATGTGTTAAAGTAGAGGTAACACCTCTGCACGGAGGTTACGCATACGTTTCACCTTTGGACTTGCCGGCTTACAAAGCAGCAGAAAAAGCAATGCAAAAAACCTATGGCAAACAACCTATACCTACTCGTTCGGGTGGAAGTATTCCTATTGTGGCAGGATTTGAGAGAATTTTGGGAATAAAGTCTATTCTTATGGGCTTTGGATTGGGAAGCGATGCCATACATTCCCCAAATGAAAACTATCCTTTGCAACAATTCTTTAACGGAATAGAGTCCATTACTTATTTTTATGAAGAATTTGCGAAAATAATGAACAAATAATAATATAGGGTTTTACCCATGTTTAATAATCTTTTAAAAAAAATAAATTATGAGTAATCTTTTATCGGACAGAATCAACAGACTGTCTCCTTCTGCAACTTTGGCAATGAGCCAAAGAAGTTCGGAACTTAAGGCACAAGGCATTGATATTATAAATATGAGTGTCGGAGAGCCTGATTTTAACACGCCTGACCATATCAAACAGGCGGCAAAAAAAGCCATAGACGACAATTATACTCGTTATTCTCCCGTTCCGGGCTATGCAGAATTAAAAAAAGCCATAGTAAACAAACTTCAACGTGAAAACAATCTTGATTACACTCCTGAACAAATACTTGTTTCCAATGGAGCAAAACAAAGTGTTTGCAATACTATTATGGCAATGATTTCCAAAGGCGATGAGGTAATAATTCCTGCTCCTTATTGGGTATCTTATCCTCAGATGGTGCTTATGGCAGACGGCACACCCGTTTTTGTTGAGGCTAAAATAGACCAAGATTTCAAAATAACGGGCAAACAATTGGAAGAAACCATAACCGAAAAAACAAAACTTCTAATTCTTTGCTCTCCTTCCAACCCTACGGGTGCGGTTTATACCAAAGAGGAAATGGAGTCTTTGGCACAAGTTCTAAGAAAACACCCTCAGGTTTATGTGATTTGCGATGAGATATACGAGCATCTGAATTATACAAACACTCCTCACGTTTCTTTGGCAAGTTGCAAAGATATGAAAGAGCGTTGTATCATAATAAACGGTGTCAGCAAGGCTTACGCCATGACCGGATGGCGTATAGGTTTCATTGCCGCACCTATAGAAATAGTAAAGGCTTGTAACAAATTGCAAGGACAATACACAAGTGGTCCATGTTCCATTTCTCAAAAAGCGGCTGAGGCGGCTTATAATCTTCCTCAAGATTGCGTAGAACAAATGCGCAAAGCCTTTGAAAGAAGAAAAGATTTGATAGTTTCTTTGGCAAAAGAAATCAAAGGTTTTGAAGTAAATGAGCCACACGGTGCCTTTTATCTATTCCCTAAGTGTTCTCATTTCTTTGGCAAATCTTTTGGTGATAGAAAAATAAACAACTCCACCGACTTTGCAATGTATCTTTTGGAAGAAGGACACGTTGCTACTGTGGGAGGAGATGCTTTTGGCTCGCCTGAGTGTTTCCGTATGTCTTATGCCACTTCTGACGAAAACATAAAAGAGGCAATGCGTAGAATAAAAGCCTGCGTTGAGAAATTGAAATAAAAAAAGTGTAATAAAGAATTTTATTTATGGACGGAAAAGGTTTATTCTTTTTCCGTCCATTGTTGCAAAATAGCCTTTAACTTAACTCTTTTACATTAAAGTAAAAACAATAGTTCAAAAACTTAATCAAAAATCATTCTTTTTTTAATGAAAACATAGGAAAAACCCAATTTCTTATGCAGAGTCGGCTTTTAAGCAATAAAGTGTCATAGTATTTTTTAAGAGTCAAAAAAAAAATGTAATTTTGCAAGCAGTTATTATATGGATAAAAAAGTAAAAACACCTTTATATAGACACAAAATGCAAACAATACTTATAATAGATAACGGGAGTCAATACACCCAACTAATAGCCCGCAAGATAAGAGAGGCAAACGTTTATTGTGAAATACACCCTTACAATAAAATACCGCAAATAAACTCCGATATAAAGGGAGTAATTATTTCTGGCAGTCCTTATTCTGTAACCGACCCTAACGCTCCTCAAATAGATTTGGAAATGTTCAGAGGGAAAATGCCTGTTTTGGGTATTTGCTACGGGGCACAATATATGGTACATTGTGCCAAAGGAGTTGTAGAAAAAAGCAAACTGAGAGAATATGGCAGAGCAAACCTTTGTTTTGTAGACAACGATTGCGTGCTTATGCAGGGAGTAAAACAAAATTCTCAAGTATGGATGTCTCACGGGGATACTATTTTGCAACTGCCAAAAGATTTTCAAGTTATTTGCTCCACTCAAAACGTAAAAAACGCAGGTTATAAAGTAATAGGAGAAGAAACATACGCTTTGCAATTTCACCCTGAAGTATATCATTCTGAGGACGGGTTTGTCTTATTGCAAAATTTTGTCGCAAAAATATGTGGTTGCGATTGTTCTTGGACACCGAAAAACTTTGTTAAAAGCACAATAGAAAATTTGAGAAAACAACTTGGAAATGACAAAGTTGTGCTTGGCTTAAGCGGTGGTGTGGATTCTTCTGTGGCAGCCGTGCTTTTGCACAGAGCAATAGGCGACAACCTGCATTGTATTTTTGTAAACAATGGTCTTTTGAGAAAAAATGAATTTACCTCTGTACTTGAGTCCTATAAGGATATGGGGCTTAATGTAAAAGGAGTTGATGCAAGTGAGGACTTTTACTCTGTTCTCAAAGGGGTTACCGACCCTGAAAAAAAACGTAAAGTAATAGGAGCAAAATTTATAGATATTTTTGACAACGAGGCCAATAAAATAAAAGATGTAAAATGGTTGGCACAAGGTACAATTTATCCTGATGTGATAGAAAGCAGTAGTACAACCAAAGGACCATCACAAACCATCAAAACCCATCACAATGTGGGAGGTTTGCCCGAATATATGAAATTGAAAATAGTAGAGCCTTTGCGTTCTTTATTCAAAGACGAGGTAAGAAGAGCCGGAAGAGAGATAGGGCTAAAAGCGGAGTTGTTGGAAAGACATCCTTTCCCGGGACCCGGTTTGGCTATAAGAATACTCGGAGAGGTTACTTTGGAAAAGGTAAATATATTGCAAGAAGTGGACAATATATTTATAGAAAACCTAAAAAAAGAGGGACTTTACAATAAGGTATGGCAGGCAGGTGCTGTTTTGTTGCCAATACAAAGCGTAGGAGTAATGGGCGATGAGCGTACATACGAAAGAGTGGTTGCTCTTAGGGCAGTGGAAAGTGTGGATGGAATGACAGCCGATTGGTCTCATTTGCCATACGAATTTTTGGCAAAAGTATCCAATGAGATAATCAATAGGGTAAGAGGAGTCAACAGAGTATGCTATGATATAAGTAGCAAACCGCCCGCAACAATAGAATGGGAATAATACAGTAATTACTACTGTTTGGAACAAAATTTGAAGCACTACAAAAGTAAATTTAGGATATGTATGTGTTAAGTAGAGGTTGGAGGATATTATTGTTATTCTTGTGTTTGTTGTTTTCAAGTAATATCACAGCACAAACAGACAATATCTTTCGTAAGACAAAAAAAGAAATAAAAATTGCTATGTTTCTGCCTTTGTTTTACGACAATATAGATGAATTATCTTTTAACCAATACAACATAGCCGAAAAACGCTCAAAACCATACAAGTGTTTTTCTTATATATCCTTTTATGAAGGGGCTAGAATAGCGTTGGATATTTTGGAAAATAAGGGGTATAAAATAAGTTTGCATGTCTTTGATGTAGGAGAAAACGACACCTCAAAAACCAAAGAAGCTTTGCAATACGAACAAATGAAAGAAATGAATCTTATTGTTCCTTTGGTCTTTAAGAATTCTTTTGATATGATAGCCTCTTTTGCACGGCAAAATCATATCCCCGTAGTCAACCCAATGAGTACAAATATGAGTATCTTGGAAAATGAGTGCGTATTTAAGATACAACCCGATGATATTTCCAAGGCTCAAACCATTATGAAGTACATACAAGAAAAACATTCTAAAGCCAATGTTATAGTCTTGTATGAAAACAACAAAAACAACGCTTCTTTGGTAGAATGGTACAAAGGAAATATTTCCTCCTATACCTCCAATTGGACTATTATCAATTACGGAAAAAACGCAGCAAAACTCAAAACCTACCTAAAACCCGAAAGAAATAACATCATTATAAATTTGATAGAAAAGTCCTCTCTTAATGATAACAAAGTATTTGCCAACACTCTGATAAAAAAACTATCGTCCTTCTCCTCGTATAGAATAACATTGTTTGCTCCCTTTGATTGGTTGGACTACAACAATGTGGACTATTCTATGATGGAAAATCTTGACTATCATTTTACTCTTACATATCTTAACGACTATACAAACCCTAATTTTGTAGACTTTGTCAAAGATTATAGAAAACATTTTAAAACGGAACCCGATAAGTTCTACGCCGCATTGGGCTACGATATCATGCTTTATTTTATAACCGCTCTGAATACTAAAGGCAAAGACCTGCAAAACGCTCCCAATATAAAAAATGATGGCCAAATGATTAATCACTATCATTTTAAACATGTGAATAATCTACCGGGCTGGCAAAATGAAACAACCACCATCTACAACATACGTAACTACAAAATAAAATCGGAATGGAGTTATTAGGAAAAATATTAAATATTATCTTATTAAGTTTTTGTTTAACAACGACTTGTTTTGCTCAAAAGGTGTCGCACAATTTAAAAGACAACCCTATAGACATAAAAAATTTTGACAAACGCAACTACTCGCCCGATAAGGATGTCATATATTTTTTGGCAGATGATAAATCTCAAAGCACGGGAAGACTGATAGTAAATATTTCCACCCAAGAGCAAGACAATATAACTCTTTCTTGGCAAAACACAACAGCAAACAAAGTCCGTACCCAATGGACAGCACGCTTGCAATACAGGCTGTCCGAACAAGACGAATGGCAAGATGTGATTGATGAAAACAATAAAAGCATAGTTTTTTATACACAATATAAACGTTACAGACAAAATTTTCAAGATATAAAATTGCCTTCCTCTTGTGAGAACAAGGATTTTGTACAAATATCTTGGTTGATAGACACTAAGGGCAAAAAAAATCCAAACCCTCAAATTCTATTCAGAAACATATTGATTAAGTCAAGTTACGACAAATTTTTTGGCACACCTGCTGAAATAAGAATATTCAGTAAAACAGGAGATTCCCCTGAAGAAGTAGAAAGCATAACATTCAATAACATAGGTTACCCTTATTTGTTTGCTGAGCAAAAACGTATTTTTGTAGAAGGGAAAAACATAAGAGACAGCATAACTTTTGACATTATCGGCAAGGGGGCGTATAATTTTACTCTTTCAAACTACTCTTTATCGGGCAATAAATATATATTTGTTTCCTATACCCCCAAAGCAGAGGGAAAGCATGAGGCAACATTGGAAATAAATACTCCTAAGTTAAAAGGTGGTGCCATACACATACCTTTAAAAGGCTCTTGTTCCAAACACAAAGATTATGATAAAAATTATATACCATCTGCCTCAAAATCAAGTAACAATTTTGCCTATCATATACCTGTTTTCTCAAATACGGATTATCAATTTAGTTTTCAAGTAACAGACAACTCCAATTCCAAAATTTATATTGAATACAAATGGTTAAGAGATGGGAATGAGTTATTAACCATGCACGATACATTAAAGAATAATAGTTATTGTGTGCCTTTACAAAGTCCGAAAACATCGGATGAAATAGAAATATCCATTTATGGAGAAGAGGAATTTTTGCCTTCAAATGCTTATTTTGGTTATCCTAAAATGAAAACCATGATACGCTCTGGACTTTGGTCAGATGATAACAATTGGAAAGACAATAATTCGCCTACAATGGAAGATTTTGTTATGATAGAAAGCGGAATTACTGCCACCGTGGACGAGGACGTTGCTTGTACAATGTTGTTTTTGGGAGACAGTGCAAATGTGGTTATAGAGAACGAAAAAACTTTTTATGTTGCTTCGGATATTTTTTATAATCAAAAATCTTTCTTTACCGTCAATCAATATCTTTTACCAAAAAGGTGGAATTATATTTCTTCACCTGTCAATCAAGCTCACGCCGCCATGTTTTCATTGAAAAACGAGAAAGACAACGAAACTTGGCTTATGCAGTACAATACGGGTATTAAATCCAAATTGGACGACTATTGGAGCGAATATATAACCGACCCTAAATTTGTTCTTGTACCGGGCAAGGGTTACGCCATTTATACACATGAGCCTTTGAATGTAAAGTATGAGGGTTTGTTGTGTGCATCAAGTGTATCTATCAACCTAAAATCCACCCCTGATGACAAGTGGAATATGATAGGCAATCCTTATACGGCACCCCTTAGCAGCAAAAAATTATTTGAAGAATTGGACGGCAAAGTGCAAGGCAATACCATTATGCTTTTTGATAGAGAAAACAAAGTTTATAATCCTATTATAGTAGACCCAAAAGAAGAGATAACCATACCATCTTTGGAATCTTTTTTTGTAGAGGCTTACTCTCATTCTACTAATATTTTATTCAAACGTTCTCAACAATACATACCTCTGACAGGAGAGCAGACCTCATCAAACCAAAATTATTTGAGTCTTTCTGTTTGCAAAGGCAAAACTTATCAATATGCTCTTTTGGGAATGATAGATGATGCAAAATTTGTTTTTGATGAATATGATTGCCACAAACTTTTTGGCAATAGCGAGTCTATGCCTGAAATATATTTTAGAGACGAAAACAATGAAGAGTATTCTGTCAATGTTTTTCCTTCCTATCCTGCAAGTTTTGATGTAGATTTGTACATAGGTAAGCCAAATTATGTGGAAATAAATCTTAATAATTTAGCTGTATTGCCGGAGAATATTCTTGTACTTATGGAGGACAAAGAAAGCGGAAAATTTTACGATTTGTGCGAAAATGCGTCCATAAAAACTCAAATCAATAGCGGAGTAACTTCAAAATATAGGATACACATACTAAAAGCAACAAACACAGAACAGGCAGAAAATGTTTATATGTGGGCAGATGGACAAAGGTGTTTGATATATTCTGCAAATGAAAATTTAAACAAAGTCAGAATAAAAGATAACTCAGGCAAGGTAGAAAGCGAAAGAATTTTTACCATAAATGAGGTATTTCAATATGGTTTAAAGAGTGGTAATTATAAAATAGACTTGAATATAAACGAACATTGGATAAACAATTTTGATTTGGAGGTAAAATGAAAAAAATAATTTTTTGCTCGATAATAGCAAGTTTATTGTTTAACCTTAATGCATTTGGTCAAGACAGTGATGTGGAAAAATTGCTTGGTAAAGGGGATTATTCAAAAGCAATGGCCTACATAAACAGCACCTATGCCAATGATACAAACAATGCCAATCGTTTTTATGATATGTATTTGTATTACATAGATGCCCAAAACCCCGAGGGTGATTCACTCAAGGCTTTGGACTATGCCCAACAATACAACAAAAACAAAGAAAATGGCAAAGATATAAGCGTAAGCACACTTGCCAAAAATATGCTTACAATGGTGTATAAGAGGCAAGACATAGATATGCTGAACTACTATATAAATATCAGTGATGATTTTCCGCAACTGCAAAGCGAAGCCGAAAGAGTAAGAGACAGATTGGCTTTTGAAAAAGTGGAAAAATCGGGCAGAATAGAAGAATACGAAAAATTCATTGCCTCTTATCCCAATGCCATGCAAATAGACCAAGCACGTTTGTGGCTTAACGAACATTTGATAAATGAAATATTGGAAAGCAATGATATAGACAAGTTAAAAAACTTTGTTTCCTCCACAACCAATGAGACCTATAAAAAACAAGCCTTAAGAGAAATAGATAAATTGTCTTTCAGACAAGCCTTAAAAGAGAATAGCATTGAGGCTTATGAGACTTATATCAGAGAATTTCCTAACGGCGACTACATACAAAGAGCAAAAAGCAACAGAGAAGAGGCTCAACGAGAGAGGTATGTCAATGAAGGGCATATTGCTGAAATGATGAGTTTTTTAAGAGAAAACTCCAAAAGTGAAGCAAACTACCAATTGATTTTTGACAAGTTGCGACTAAAAGCCTTTGAACAATATTCTTTGCCTGCCATAGTTCTGTTGGATAGTATAGAACATAATGAAAACTACCTGAAATCATTTGCAAAAAGATATATATCGGACTTGTCTTTATCTTCCATAGAAAAGTTGGTACAAGCATTTCCCGCTCTTGCCACAGCGGATTACATCATAGAGGCAGAAACAAAAGCAAAAACCATAACCAACCTTTTGAATAAAAAAAATCTCAGTATGGAAGATTATAAAAAGAACAAATCTCTTTTTATGAATCTTAATGCAAGACAAACGGCAATATTGTTTCGCAAATTTTACGAACTCAATGCCATTCAGCCTAAGAATAAAAGCATAAAATTCAACCTTTCCTCCGATGCTAATTTTATAAACTTCAAGCAAGCAGAACAATTGGACTTGAATTTGGTTTTAACCGATGCACCTGCAAATGAAAATTTCAACAAAGCGGATATTCGTTCATTGGGCTTTGACTTTGAGGTTACGGATGCCTATATTTCTTCAGACAAACAAGAGTTGGTTTTTTCCATGTCTTCTTTGGATGGTTTTGACAGCAAAGAAGGAGCAGACAATAAGGATATTTATTATTCCCTATATAAAAATGGAAAATGGCAAAAGCCAACCTTACTCGCCTTTCCACTCAATACAAGATTTAACGAATGCAACCCTGTTTTGTCCGAAGACAAAAAAACACTTTGGTTTTCCTCCAATCGCGGATTGAATTTTGGAAATTTGGATATTTATGTTTCTCATAGAGAAGATATTAACGATTGGACTGCTTGGTCGGAACCTGTGCTTTTGGGAGAAGACATCAACACCATAGACAACGATTATGTAATAGGTGTTAAGAATAATATGCTGATACTTTCTCAAGATGAAAACTTTGCTTTGGAAAATAATATATACTTGGAAGGAAACACCAATTTAAATTTTATTTCAGGCGAAATAAAAACAAACAATAACGATTTTAGCAATGTATATGTGTGTGTAATGGAAAGCAAAGATTATAATTGTATTTACAAAACCATTACCAATTCTCGTGGCGGTTTTGCCTTTCTTAAACCACAGACAAATTATGTTCTCTGTGCAAAAAAAAGCGGTTATTATGCTCCTTTGTCCGAACAGAACAATATAACCTTACACTATATAGACGAGTTGGTAACAAACGGAGAATTGCTTACAATAAAAACCTTATTTAACGAGAAAAAACCGCTTGAACTCACACCTAAAGGTGAAGAGGACTTAAAACACTTGTCCGATATATTCAAAAGCAAACCTTATATTTTAACAATAGAAGTACATGCCAACAATTCCTATAAAAAAGAAACTCCTCTGTCTTTGAGCGAAAAACAATCAGATATTATAAAGGAATTTCTAATAAAGCAAGGTATGGAAGAAACTCAAATAATAACCAACGGCTTGGGAACAGAAAAAGTTGTGCAAGGTTGGGAAGGAATAGATTGTATTGACATAGGTTTTCTCGGCAAATAACAGGCACAGCCTGTTTTATAAGACGCTAAGCGTATGTATCCTATTTTCTATAAAAGACACAATACAAATTTAGCTTGTTTTATAATTTCCTATGCCCATAAAAACCCATAACAACCTATATAAATTTAAAAGTCGTATTTGCCAAAGCAAGACTATCCGGTTTGCCTACGTCCATCCATATACTGCCATTATCCAAGAAACAATTTATATCATACTCCTTTGATAACTCCATATATGCGTCTATTATAGAAAATTTTCCTTCCAGTCTTATTTTATCCAAAATTTCGGGCGAAATTATTTGTATCCCGCTAAAAGCATATTTATAAAGTTTGGTGTATTTGCGGGTAAATATTTTTTTATTCACAGCCTCTCTGCCACACAAAACATTATTCTCATTAAACAATAAATATCTCTGTGTTTCTCTTTTTTGAACGCAAAGAGTTACAAGGTGTTGTTTGGCAAAATGACAATCATACAAAGCATTGAAATCAATCGCTGAAAGTATGTCCACATTATGAATAAGAATATCCTCATTTTTGTCAAACAGTCCTCTTTGCCAAGCCTTTTTCACTCCTCCTCCGGTATCCAACAACTCCTCCCTTTCATCCGAAACAAGTATCTCGCAACCAAAACTCTTGGAGTTTAAAAAACTTATAATATCTTGTGCAAAATGATGTACATTGACCACAATTCGTTTTATGCCGTAATCAACCATTTTATTTATAACAATTTCCAAAAGAGTTTTATCCCCTACTTTTACCAAGGCTTTTGGTTTGTTCTCTGTTATTGGCAAAAGTCTCGTCCCCAAGCCTGCCGCAAATATCATCCCTTGCATAAGTTATCTGTTTTTGTTAGCAAAGGTACAAGGTTTTTTCAAAAAAATATTACCTTTGCAAACGTTTAATTTTTTTAACAAGCAAAACACAAAATTTATTATGTCCAATCTGATTACAAGAGCTATAACGGGAAGTATTTATGTATTAAGTGTAATTGCAGCCATATTTATTCACCCAATGGTTTGTATGGCTTATTTTTTCGTTGTTGCCGTTATAGGTTTAAATGAATTTTATTTCAACGCAAAGAAAACAAGTATAAAACCAAATATTATTTTGGGAAATATATTGGGAATAATATCCTATTGTATAATTATTTTGTGTTCTTTCTGTGAGGAAAATCTTTCATCCATTCTTTACAGTTGTTTGATAATTGTTTGTTTGGCTATATTTATAGGAGAATTGTACAGCAAAACAAAACAACCTTTTACCAATATTGCCTACACTTTTTTGGGCTGTCTTTATGTTGTTGTGCCTCTTGCTCTTACTTCTTTGATAATAAACATTAAGGGAGATTTTTCTCCAATGATTTTGATGTCGGTTTTTATTTTTGCCTGGTGCAATGATACTTTTGCTTATCTGACAGGAAGACAATTTGGAAAACACAAATTATTTGAACGCATTTCTCCCAAAAAGACTTGGGAAGGAAGCATCGGAGGTTTTGTTTCCGTGATAATTGCAGCAATAATTATTTCTTTGTGCAACAATAGTTTGCAAGTTTATGATTACATAATAATAGCCGTACTTACAAGCATAATAGGAACTTGGGGCGATTTGACGGAATCCATGTTTAAACGTCAGATAGGAGTAAAAGATTCCGGCAAACTTCTGCCCGGACACGGTGGTATATTGGACAGATTTGATATTCTTTTATTGGCCATTCCAGTGGTATATGCTTATTTGAAAATAAGATTTGGAATTTATTGATATTTTATAGATTCACATAGGTTATAAGTTTCTTTCCAAAAATAAACAGCCTGCGCTTGCTGTATTGAATAGGAAAACAGTGAGGCTTTATTTGAAGAGTTGCCTTGCTTATGCTTTGCTCATATAAAAACAGCCTGTGGCTGCGGGTCATAATATTTTTTTTTGTACCTTTGCAAGAGTTTTTTATTTGTAGTAAGACAAGAGAGTGATGGAAGAGAATAGCAACGATAATCTTAACAATCAACAAACAGAAGACACCAACATAGAGCAAAACTTCAATGAGGATAATCACCAACGTCAGATGACCTCCATAAGAGGTATGTATGAAAATTGGTTTTTAGACTATGCAAGTTATGTTATTTTGGAGAGGGCTGTGCCTCATCTTTATGACGGAATGAAACCTGTGCAAAGGCGTATTCTTCACTCTATGAGAGAATTGGAAGACGGACGATTTAACAAAGTGGCTAACATTGTAGGTAACACTATGAAGTATCATCCGCACGGCGACTCTTCCATATATGGCGCAACCGTGCAGTTGGGACAAAAAGAGATAATGATAGATACCCAAGGCAACTGGGGAAATATTCTAACGGGCGACTCAGCCGCAGCTCCCCGATATATAGAGGCACGTTTAAGCAAGTTTGCTCTTGAGGTCGCTTTTAATTACAAAACAACCACTTTTCACCCCTCTTATGACGGCAGAAATCAAGAACCCGATACTCTTCCTATTAAATTTCCTTTGCTTTTGGCACAAGGAGCCAAAGGTATTGCCGTAGGTCTTGCTTGCGAAATTTTGCCTCATAATTTCAATGAATTATTGGATGCTTCCATTTCCATACTGCAAGGTAAACCATTTGCCATTTACCCTGATTTTCAAACGGGAGGCTTGATAGATGTAAGCAAATACAACGATGGAGTACGAGGTGGAAGGCTTCTCATAAGGGCAAAAATGACCCAAGAGGACAAAAAAACACTTGTAATAACCGAAATACCTTATTCCACAACAAGCGACTCACTCATAGACTCCATAGCAAAGGCTACAGAAAAAGGACAATTAAAAATAAAAAAAATAGAAAACAATACCGCCAACAATGCCGAGATAAGAATACATTTGCCAAACGATGCTTCCATAGACCAGACAATAGACGCTTTGTATGCTTTTACTGATTGTCAAATAAGTATTTCGCCGAATTCTTGCGTAATAGACGAAAACAAAAAGCCCGCCTTTATGCCTGTGAGCGAGATTTTGAAAAAAAACACTCAACAAACGGTGAATTTGCTGAAAAAAGAATTGGAACTGCAACTCAACGAATTAAAAGAAAAATGGCAATGGATTTCTTTGGAACGTATTTTTATAGAAAACGAAATATATGAAGATATAAAGCCCTGCACCACAGACGAGCAGATAAATGAGACTATATTTAAGGGTTTAGCTCCATTTGTAAAACGTTTGATAAGAGAGGTAACCTTGGACGATGTTTTGCATTTGAGAAAAATTCCCATAGACAGAATTTCAAAATACAATGCCGACAAAGCCGACAAAGACCTCGAAAACATAGAGGCCGAAATGGAAGAGGTAAAAAACAATTTGGAACACATTGTAGATTATTCCATTCGTTGGTTTAAGCATTTGAAAGAAAAATATGGCAAAGGCAGAGAGAGAAAAACAGAGATAAGAGATTTTGATAAAATAGAGGTGGTAACCGCCGCAGTGGCAAGCGAAAAACTATATTGTAACTACAAAGACGGCTTTGCAGGATATAAATTAAAAAATGATGAAAACGCAAAATATGTTTGCGAATGCTCCACTTTGGACGAAATAATAGTTGTGCATAAGGACGGAAAATATTTTGTAAAAAAAGTTGCCCAAAAAGATTTTGTCGGAAAAAACGTTATTTATATTGCTTTGTTCAGACGCAACGATGAAAGAACCATTTACAACATCATGTATAACAACGGTCCTTTTGGCAGGTGCTTTGCCAAACGCTGTGCCGTAACGGGCGTAATAAGAGACAAGGAATATGATTTTACACAGGGTATAAGTGGCTCAACTTTGCTTTATTTTTCCGCAAATTCCAACGGAGAAGCAGAAAAAGTTACCGTGCATTTAAAAGTAAGTCCTCGTATGAGAAAGACGAGTTTTGTTTATGATTTTGCCGATTTGGATATTAAAAACAGAGGAGCACGAGGCAATATAGTCAACAACAACCCCGTAAGAAGTGTAGGGCTGAAATCGGGCGGAGTTTCCACTCTTGCAGCACGCAGGATTTGGTTGGACGATTCGGTTATGAAACTAAATTCGGACGAAAGAGGTGTTTTATTGGGAGAATTCGGAGCAAAAGACAAACTGCTTTTAATCAATACAGAGGGCTGGTATAGAATAGTGGAACCAAATTTGTCCCTACATTTTGAGGACAATACTTTGATAATAGAAAAATACAACCACAACAAACCCATTACCATTATTTACAAAGATACGGAAACAAAAACCACATATATCAAACGTTTTATTCCCGAGCCTATATCACAAAGCAAGATTCCTTTTGTAGAAGAAGGCAAGGCGGAAGTATTATATTGCATTGGTGATTGGTTGCCAATGATAAGCATAGACGGGCAAACAATGAACGTAGCAGAGCAAATAGACACAGTAAAATACAGAGCCAAAGGAAAGAAGATAAGCAAAGACAAGGTTAAAATAAAAATTTTGGAACCCCTGCCTTACACCGAGCCTATAGAAGAGCAAGAAACACCGGAGGACACAACCACTGCGGAGGACACCGACACACAGGAACAAAAACCACTTATGGAATATTCCGATAAGGATTTTATTGGCGATGATGAAGACCGAGTGCAAGGAAGTTTATTCTAACAGGTTCAGCCTGCTCTATATAGGGCACAGGCTCAGCCTGTTCTATAAGGGCAAAGCCGTTAATAATAACTTATCAAAACCTATAAACAAAGAGAA
>CAZITO010000045.1:0-16778 GCA_964542225.1 uncultured Bacteroidaceae bacterium
AAGATTCTATGACCTGACCAAACGCGTGCAAAAATTTGTTTTGTAACTTATTGATAATCAGTAAACCGATTTTTTTGTTTTTCTTTTGTTTTTTATGGTTTAGCATAGGTTTATTATAGGTTGTGATAAGTTAGCATAAGAGCAAATCCACCACTTTTCTTATTATAGGTTAGCATAGGGCAGAGGTGTTATAAAATACTTTGTAAGTGTGATAAATTATAAGGGTGAAGCAGTTTTTAGAGTGTAAATTTTTTGAAAATACATCAAAAAAAGTTAACAAACTTTGCAGATTATAAAAAAAGTTGTACCTTTGCAAACTGAAATAACTGAGAGATGGTATCTTTAGTTCAGTCGGTTAGAACGTCGGATTGTGGTTCCGAAGGTCGTGAGTTCGAATCTCACAAGATACCCTTGAAAAAGGCTTTAAGGTCAATAAGATAAGGACTTTAAAGCCTTTAAATCTTTGTAAAAAGTGTTAAAAGAAAATTTTTTTATGCATAAAGCAGGCTTTGTAAATATAATAGGAAATCCCAATGTCGGCAAAAGTACTCTTATGAATGCTTTGGTAGGAGAAAATCTTTCTATCACAACATTTAAAGCCCAGACCACCCGACACAGAATCATGGGTATAGCCAACGGAGAAGACTTTCAAATAGTTTATTCCGACACTCCCGGAATAGTCAATCCTCACTATAAACTTCATGAGCAAATGATGTCTTTTGTCAATTCGGCATTAAAGGATGCTGATATTTTCTTGCTTGTAACCGAAGTGGGTGAAACGCTTAAAAATGAAAAAACTCTAAACCATATAATCAATAGTAAAACTCCTGTAATACTTATTATCAATAAAATAGATTTGTCATCGCAAGAAATTATTAATGAAAAAGTAGCCTATTGGCAAAATATTATTCCTCGTGCAGTTGTAATACCTTGCTCGGCAACGGAGAAATTTAATTTGACCAATATTTTTGACACTATAATAAGTATGTTGCCCGAAAATCCTCCATACTTTCCCAAGGACGAATTATCGGATAAGAGCATGCGTTTTTTTGCTTCTGAGATTATAAGAGAGAAAATATTGCTTTATTACAATAAAGAAATTCCTTATTCTTGCGAAGTGGTTATAGATGAATATAAAGAAAAAGAGGAAATGGACTATATTTCTGCCATTATTTATGTGGAGAGAGAAAGTCAAAAGGGTATTTTGCTCGGTCATCAAGGCAATATGATAAAAAAACTTGGTACCGAAGCGAGAAAAGAAATAGAAAATTTTATATCAAAAAAATGTTATTTAAAGTTATTCATAAAGGTTAAAGAAAATTGGCGAAATAACATAAACGATTTAAAACGTTTTGGTTATGAATAATAGTGATGTGATAATAATAGGAGGTGGAGTGGCGGGGTTGATGTGTGCCAATATATTGATGGAAAAAAATAAAAGTGTCGTTATATTGGAGAAAAGGCATCAGGCAGGTCTGAAACTAAGAATAACCGGCAAAGGTCGTTGCAACATAACCAATTCAAAAAATAAAGAAGAATATTTAACTCACATCAACGACCCTGTTTTTTTTGAACCCGCCTTTGATAATTTTGACAATAAACAATTATGTGACTTTTTTGAAAAACGAGGACTGTCTCTTGTACAGGAAAGGGGAGGCAGAATTTTTCCTAAAACTTCTCGTGCAGCAGATGTTTTTTTTACCCTTATAAAACCTTTAGAAAATAGTCATATAGTTGATATAGAAAAAAATTGTGTGGCAGAAAATCTTATACTTCAAGGCAATAGAGTAGTGGGAGTAAGTACTTCAAAGGGAGATTTTTTTGCCGACAATGTGATTATGGCTTGCGGAGGTAAAACATATCCCTCCACCGGCTCAGAGGGGGATGGTTACGTTTTGGCTCAACAAGTGGGACATACCATAGTCAGACCTCTTCCTGTGCTTGTAGGTTTGAGGACAAGCAAAGGGTATTCAAAAGAATTGCAAGACTTTTTGGTAAAAAATTGTCAAGTAAATATTTATAATAAGCAAAACAAAGTAAAGGCAAGTATGTTTGGGGATGTGCTTTTGGATGAGTATGGAGTAAGTGGTCCTGTAATACTTACCCTTTCTCGTATTATAGCCGAAGACTTAGACAAGGGTGAAAGCCTTTATCTTAATATTGATTTAAAGCCTAAACTTGACAAAACTCAACTTTTGCAAGAAATAAGACAAATTTTTGCTGAAAGACGCACCCAAGAGGTTTCCTCCGTACTTAGAAAATGGTTTGCTCAGCCTTTTATTAAAGATGTTTTGTATATCTGCGGGCTTAATGGAAAGACTATGGCAAAGAACCTTACAGAAAAAGATTTTGAATCTATTCTTTGGTATATGAAAGAGCGAAAAGATAAAATAATAGGAGATATGGGCTGGAAAGAAGCCATAGTTACCAAAGGTGGAGTAAATTTGAGAGAAATAGATGCAAATACGATGAAAAGCAAAAAAATAAAAGGTTTGTCTTTTTGTGGTGAGGTTATGGATTTGGACGCAGATACGGGAGGATACAATTTGCAAATAGCCTTTTCCACCGCCAAACTCTGTGCCGATAAGATATAGATTTTTATAACTTATTATCAGGTTATTATAAATTGGACTGAGTTGTGATAACACTCATAAGGAGTTTTGTTTTACTAAGGTCCCTATTTTATTATACGTCTATTTTTTCATTAGCTTCCCATTGCGATTCATAGCGTTTATAATCTTTTCTCATGGAGTTGGTGAAATTCAATGATTTTTCAAAATCTTTCACAACAAAATCTTCATCTAAACCTATTTCATCATATACGACATAAGGTAAAGTATCTTTAGTGGTACTCAAATAGTTTGTGATAAAATTTTCCTCGTAATCAGATTGTTGTTCTTTAAGTGATTCTAAAGTCTGCTCATAATCTATCACACTTTTGAATCTTAACATTTTGATAGCATTTCTTCCATTACTGTACGTAAATGTAGAAATATTATCCCGTACTACATTCTTGTAAGAAGAAGTTTCTCGCGTCAGAAGTTCTTCATCATTACATGACATCATAAATAGTGCTAACATAGGTAGCAACAGTCTCATTTTTTTTCGTTTCATAATAATTATTTTTTATTAGTCTATAAAAATGTTTCTTCAGTAATTATTTCACAAACATAAGTGTGGTAATTGGAAAATGATATTTGAACTTGTATATTTTACTCATAATTCTAAAAACTTTAATTACTTGTTTATTTAAAAAATTATTTTGTGGAGATATAAAATATTTATATGCCAAAATAAGAAAGAGAGCACTTAAAAAAATAAGTTACAAAAGGTTACTTGAAACAGGACATTATAAATACACCTATGTTAAAATTTCCTTCAACATTTCGGATTCAAAATATTTAACATGGTAATCAAAAATAGAAAGGGTATATAAAATGAAAAAAACATTATTAACATTATTAGTGCTTGTGTTCGCAAGCGTATTTGCGTCAGCGCAGACTTATCAGGAATTGGGTAAATTCTATAATTGGGGAATAAGTTTGGAAGGTAATATGAATTTTAAAGATAATACCTCAGACCGACTAACTCCCAAAAATACTCCGACTTTTTCGGTAGGGTATTTTTATGAATTTAATGCACAAAATCATTGGTCTTTCTTAGTAGGATTGGATTTCAATTACTATAAAATCTTTGATTTTGAAAATTTGGCAAAAAATTCTTTTTCAGAAAAATCACACTATTTCTCTGTACCTTTATTATTGCAATATAAAACAAAGGTTGCAAACAATGTATTTCTTGCCGCAAAAGCAGGCTTGTACATAGACTTAGATAGGTCGGATAAGGGTTTAATAACAAATACTGATATTGTAGGCGACATAATAAATATTCAATACGAGCCGGATTATTGTAATTACTCTTTTTTGTTTAGTGTAGGAGCAATGTTTGATTTCAATTATTTTTTGCTTGGCACTGATATTTTATTCTCCTACTACCCAAGTGATGCCAAAACTTCTATTTGGTATCAAGACGGATACATAGATAAATATGCTATGAATGGTAATTATTTAGGAGCAAGGTTTTCTTTTAAATTAAAGAAATTCTAAAAGAGAGTGTAAAATAATTGTCAAATAGGGTTGTATTTTCCAACTTGAGATTATAATATTAAAAAAGACGAACTCTTCTCTAAAAAAGGGTTCGTCTTTTTTATGTCAAATCTTAACCTCCAAATTGCATAAGATAAGCCTTGATAAATCCATCCAACCCTCCGTCCAAAACATCGTTTGTATCTGAGGTCTCAAAATTTGTCCTAAGGTCTTTTATCATGTGATAAGGGTGAAGAACGTATGAGCGAATTTGCGAGCCCCATTCCACTCTTTTTTTGCCGGCTTCAATTTCTGCAATTTTTTCTCGTTTTTTTCTAAGTTCCATCTCGTAAAGTTGGCTCCTTAGCATTTGCAAAGCCTTCTCTCTGTTTTGAAGTTGAGAACGAGTCTGCTGACATTCTATTATTATATTCTCCGGTTTATAGTGAAGACGGACGGCTGTTTCAACCTTATTGACATTCTGCCCGCCGGGACCTCCCGAACGAAAAGTGTCCCATTCAATATCCGAAGGGTTTATGTTTATTTCAATGTTTTCATCCACAATGGGATAAACATACACCGAAGCAAAAGAAGTGTGTCTTTTGTTTGCGGCATCAAAAGGCGATAAACGCACCAAACGATGAACACCATTCTCACCCTTTAAATAGCCATAACAATAGTTGCCCGTGATTTCCAAGGTTACATTTTTCAAACCCGCTACATCACCCTCTTGACAAGATACTTGCTCCACTTTGTAGCCATTTCTCTCCGCCCAACGAATATACATACGCATAAGCATAGAGACCCAGTCGCAACTTTCCGTACCTCCGGCTCCTGAGTTTATAGTCAGCATACAAGAAAGTTTATCCTCTTCATTGCCAAGCATTTTTTTAAACTCCAAATCTTCAATTTTTTTGCCCGTTAGTGCAATTTGCTCGTTTAATTCTGTTTCTGAGGCTTCTTTAAGGTCAAAAAATTCTTTCAAAATTTTCAAATCCTCAAAACTGCTTTTAACATCATTATAAGCCGACACCACGTCTTTTATTGCCGACAACTCTTTTAGAAGAGATTCTGCTTTTTTGCTATCTGCCCAGAAGTCTGCTTGTTGTGTAATAAGTTGTTTTTCTGTTATCTGCTTTTCTTTGGTTGCAATGTCAAAGGCACCTCCATAGATCTTGCACCCTAAGGTCAAAATCTTTCATAGTTTCGTCTATAGTCATACTTTTTTTATTTATTTGTTATTATTTTCTCTATTGTTTTAGGAAAATACTCTTTTTCCAAAAGATGAATTTTTTCAGCCAAAGTGTCGGCATTGTCTTGTGGCGTTACACTACATTTTGCTTGAAAGATAATATCACCTTTATCATATTCTTGATTGACGTAATGAATGGTAATACCGCTTTCTGTTTCCTTGTTTTCTACCACTGCCTGATGAACGTTATGCCCATACATTCCTTTGCCTCCGTACTTTGGCAGTAGGGCAGGGTGGATGTTGATTATTTTTTTAGGAAAGTGGGTAAGCAGGTTATTAGGTATAAGCCATAAAAAACCTGCAAGTATGATATAGTCAATATTCCTTTCTTTAAGCAAATTGAGTACATTGTCCGAGTGATAAAAATCTTCTTTGTTAAAGTAATAGCAAGGTAGATTAAGTTTTTTTGCTCGTTCAATAACGTAAATATTTTTACGATTGACTACCACACAAGAAACGTTTATATCCTTACTTTCCTTAAAATATTCTGTTATTTGCTCTACATTAGTTCCGTTGCCTGAGGCAAATAAGGCTATGTTTGTCATAATATATATTTTTATTGTACTTTGTCCCACAAGGCTATTGCCTCGTTTTCTTTTTGTCTCATAAGTTGTTGCTCTTCTGCGCTATGGTCTTCAAAGCCCAATAGATGCAACACGCCATGTATTATAACCCTGAGTAATTCTTGCTGAAAAGTAACATTAAAATCCTTTGCGTTTTCTTTTACTCTGTCTACGGAGATAAAAATATCTCCACTTATTTTATCCTTTTCAACATAATCAAAGGTAATGATATCGGTATAAAAATCGTGGGAGAGATATTGTTGATTTACTTCCAAAATTCTCTCATCGGAGCAAAATATATAAGAAACTTCTCCCAACTTACAACCATGGTTTTCTACTATCTGCTTTATCCAATGTTTGATTTTTAATTTGTTTTTTAAACGAAAGGAATTTTCCTCATTAAAACTTACTGCCATAAAACTACTCTTTTATCAAAAAAACGTATTGCAAAGGTAATAAAATATATTGTATTATCATTTTATGAAAAAAGACAACTCCAACTTTCTTACTTTTTCAATGAAAGAAAATATTTGTCTATAAGTTTTTGCGCTATGGTGTAGGCAGAGACTTTGTTGTCCAAAATATTGTCCTTTGCTATATCCAATTCCTGCTTTGCTATATCGCTATTATAGAATTTTTCCAAAAGAGTTTGTTGTATTGTTTCTGAAAGTATTCTAAGGTTTTGCTCATTGCGGTTTTTATAGAAAAAACCATTCTTTTTGGTCATTTCCACATAATCGAGAATAGTTTGCCAAATGGTATCTATTCCCATTTTTGAATAAGCCGAACAAGTAAATACTTTTGGTTGCCAACCGCTTTCTTGGGGAGGAAAAAGATGAAGAGCGTTTCTATAATGAGTGGCTGCAACCTCAGAACTTTCTTTTGCATTGCCTTCCGCTTTGTTTATGGCTATGGCATCTGCCATTTCCATTATACCTCGTTTTATGCCCTGCAACTCATCGCCTGCGTTAGCCAATTGCAAAAGCAAAAAGAAGTCAACCATAGAATGAGCCAAAACTTCGCTTTGCCCAACGCCAACGGTTTCTATGATAACAACATCAAACCTCGCTGCTTCACAAAGAATAATAATCTCTCTTGTTTTTCTTGCCACACCGCCCAAACTTCCTGCCGAGGGAGAAGGACGAATAAAAGCATTCTCATCACAAGACAACAATTCCATACGAGTCTTGTCGCCCAAAATACTTCCTCCGCTCCTTTCACTACTTGGGTCTATGGCAAGAACTGCAACTTTATGCCCTTGAGAAGTAAGCATTTTACCCAAGACCTCTATAACAGAACTTTTGCCCACTCCCGGCACTCCCGTAATACCCAATCTTATGCTGTTGCCGACATAGGGCAAACAACGTTCTATAACTTGTTGAGCCATATCCTGATGTTTGGGCAAACTACTTTCCACCAATGTTATAGCCCTTGCAAGCAAAGTCCTATTGCCTTGTAAAATACCATTAACATAGTCCTCAACAGAAAGTTGTTTTGCTTTCTTTACTATGTTAAGAAAGTTCTCATTAACATCCCTTTTGTTTTCAGCACCTTGAGTAACTTTGAGTGCTGAGTTTGGGTTGTTTTTATCTATTATTTGGTCATACATAGAGTAATCAAAGGTTTTTAAACGCTTTATTTTCTGTTAAACAGCCCGGAGTTTGCTTGTGCAGTAGGCATAATTACCAAATCGTTTATATTTACATGTTCGGGTAAGGTTACACAGTAGGTTATGGCATCTGCAATGTCTTCGCCTGTCAAAGGAGTAAATCCTTTATAAGTAGCATCATTTTTTTCTTTGTCGCCTTTAAATCTAACCATGGAAAACTCTGTTTCAACCGCCCCCGGACAAACATTGGTTACCTTTATATTATAAGGCAAGCAATCTATACGCATTCCTTTGCTTATGGCATCCACAGCGTGCTTTACTGCACAATAAACGCTACCGCCTGCATAAACTTCTTTGCCTGCTATTGAACAAATATTGACAACGTGACCCTTTTTCCTTTCACACATCCAAGGTAAAACCATACGGGAAACATACAGCAATCCTTTAACATCGGTATCTATCATTTGCTCCCAATCGCTTAGTAATGCTGATTGTATTGGGTCCTTACCTGCAGCCAAGCCGGCGTTATTTACCAATATATCAATATTTCTCCATTCTGTTGGGAGAGAATTTAGGTTGGCTTCTACCTCTTTGTTATTTCTTACATCAAAATTCAGAGTTATCACTTCAACAGAATACTTTTCTTTTAACTCTTTTGCCAAAGCAAGCAAACGCTCATTTCTTCTACCGGTGATGATAAGATTGATATTTTTTTGAGCAAACTTTTTAGCAGTAGCCAAACCTATACCCGAAGTTGCTCCCGTAATCAGTGCTATTCTTTTCATTTTCTTTAACTTATAAATTTAATAAATCTTTTTCTAATAAATCAAATATTTGTTGAATTGACTCCACTGCAACATTTTTGGCAAGTATCTTATTTTTATTGTCCAAAACAAAAATAACAGGAGTCTTTTCTATATCAAAATATTCTCTCCAATCATAATTGGCAAACAATCCATTGGTATTAACCCAATTGACCTCGTATTTTTGACAAAACTCATTCATTTGAGCCAAATCGCCTTCGGTATGTACGCCCAAAATACCTATGTCGTATTTTTCTTTATTGTTTTTATAAAACTCTGCAAGTTGAGGTATTTCCTTTGTACAATGGCCACAATCTATAGACCAAAACAACAAAATTCTGTATCTGTTGTTTAATTCATCCAAACTATGCCATTTGGAATTTTCCTCATCCTCCGGGCATGCCAAATTCGGAATGGTCTTTCCTATAAGTATCTTGTCCCAACGCTCTGCTCTGTCAATATTCATCTCTATATCCGAAGGTTGCATCCAAGTTACTTTGCCTGTCTTAAAATATTTGTATACCATACTTACATATACTTTATCGTGTCCCATAACATTATCTGTCAAATAACGTTTTGTTACATCGTTGATAAAGTATTTATACATTTCTCCCCCTTCGTTTGTTGTGGCAATAAGACTGTCGGCATAGTAAATCAAAGAATCGGCTTTTTCATATTTCATCAAGTTTTCCCAAAAATTGGTATATGGTTGTACAAATATTTCTTTTGGCATTCTTATCAAGGCATCACAAGTCAAATCTATATTATCAAAATAATGTTTCTTATAATAATTATATGCCTTTAACTTCATTGCAACAGAATCTACTTTGCCGTCAGGTGAGTATAAGGTTTCCATTTCTGGCACTCTAACGGGACGAGAGCAATTTAAAATCTTTGAAAGCAAATGAGTAGGGTGTTTTTGGAGAAAATCTCCTTTCAAACTATCGTTCTCTTGAGCAAGCAGTTTATATTCTCTGTTATACTCATCTTTGTTATTGGTTTTTTTGGACAAGGCTTTAAATTCTTTGCCCAATGCATTGGTTTTTCTTATGTAATCAAAATAAACTTGCTCAAATTCCGAACCTTTAACTTGCATATTTTCCGCCCAATCTTCGTCTTTGGTAGAGAAGCTCATTTTTTTTTCCTTGCCCATAACAAATTCTACATACTTACCCTTGTTATCAGAGAAAAAATACATACCCTCGGGCATCGGTTTATCTTTCTTTTTGAAACGAAAAACACCTTTCTTGCTTACACAGGTATCAAAAGCGTATGTACCACCCAAATAAAAATAACCCATATACATGGTATCGGTTGATATATTTTTTATTTCCAAACTGATGTCATACTGCGCCTTAGAACTAAAGGCAACAAAAAGCAATGCAAACAAGATTATTATTTTTCTTTTCATTTTGTTATAAGTTAATAATGTTTTTTCTCTACCTGCTCTTGTCCTCATAATAGTAGTTATTGACTACTTCCAAATACTTCTGCAAAGATACATAATCTTTTGGATAAACAAAAAAGGCGTAGTTGTTAATAAACACGTTATCATACATTCCTTCTATCCAAAGATAACATGTTTTATTGTCAAAATCTTTTATATCTTTGTAGCTCAATGAGGCTATTTTTTTAGTTTCGTTTGGTTTTATTTTTACTACATCTTCTATATACTTATAATGCAAATTATCTTTATTATCCAATACTTTTAGAGTGTATTCTATTTGTATATCGTTGTTTTTATCCGAGCAAGCATAGACAAAAACACTATCATTTGAGGAATATTTATCTACAACGAATATCACAGGTTGATAACTCAACATTGCAGTGTAATAAGTCGGTTTTGCTTCTCCGGAATAATCTATGCACCCCCAACCAACACAAGGGTACAATTCATTATACTGCCAAAACAATGTCCCCATACAATAAGGTTTTGCTTTTCTGTGGGTTTCTATTGCGATTTTCATTGCTTCTTGGCTTAGGAGTTGCGTATAGTTTATATAATCTTCGTCAGTTTTTACTACATCTCCATACCATTGTTTCAATCTATTGTCTATTAGTTGAAAGCCTCTGTTGTGTTTTTGATGAATAGCAAATTTATCATTGTTTTTATTATAAGGTTTGGAGCAATATTCTAAGGCAGTAGAATAGTTCATTGCACTTTGAAAACCATATTCGGACATAAATCTCGGAATTTTTCTTGTATAGGTTTCAAAAACAGAATCTCCCCACCATACTCCCCAATAATGACAATCTCCCATTTGACGACTTTCTGTGTGTCCCCAGCCATATTCTACAGGGGAGGAATGTATGTAATCTATATTTTTTGCATACTTTTCAACAATATCGGGCAATAGTTCCTTGAATAACAAGTTATATTCTTTTACGGCAAGTAAGGTATCCTTAACACTCTGCTTCCAGCCCCAATTGTTCCACCCTTCCCAAATTTCGTTGTTACCGCAAAACAAAGCCAAAGAAGGATGAGCCACAATTCTTTGAACATTCTGAATTGCTTCTTGTTGTACATTTTCCAAGAAAGCAGAGTCCGCAGGATATAACTCACAGGCAAAAGGAAAATCTTGCCAAACCATAAGTCCGTATTCATCGCAGAGATTATAAAATTCCTCATCGCCATAATTAGCCCCTCCCCATATTCTAAGCATATTCATATTTGCCTGATTGGCAAGAATAATATCGGATTTTGGAGTAATGGGTCCTGTTATATAGTTGGCTCCTTTGCAAAAAACGGGTTTCCCGTTTATTTTAAAATAAAAACTCTCGCCCTCAACAAAATCATTTTCTCCTTCCTGTTTTTCCAAATCCAAAACATTGTCTTTTTCTCTAACGAGTTCTATCGTCCTAATACCGAAACGAATATTTGTACAAGAATCCTCATCTATAAAAATTTTCCCATCATACAAGTACTGCTCACCTTCTCCGTTTGGCCACCAAAGTTTTGGTTCTTTTATAGAAATGTAAAAGGTATAAGAGCCTTCTTGATTTGGATTTAGAGTAAAATTATATTTCAAACTATCAAATTCAAAAGAAAGTGTATGTATTTGCTTCAATGGATATCTGAATTTTAGTCTCATTTCCATGGTTGCCACAGATTTATCTACACTTAAAGACACGGTTTGCAAAGATTTGAAATCCAAAATAGGCTTATTATCCTCAAAACTCAAATATATGGCTCCTATGCTTGGGGCAAGTGTTTGAGGGTGCCAATCCCAACCATAGAGATATTGAGGAGAACGTTGTTTCATTCTCACACTGTCTTTTGGAGAGAATATCAATTTGAGTGTGTTTTTTCCTTTTCTCAGATAAGTTTTTATATCATCGTTATAAGTCATAAAAGAATTATGATATTCTCTTACTTTTTTGTTGTTGATATACAAAGTTGCGTTGCCGTCAATATTTTCCACATTCAGAAAAGCAAAGTGTTTTTTTATCTGTTGCTTGTCTACTTTGAACTCACAGGTATAAGTCCAAGTCATTGTATCTATGGGCAGCATTTGCTTTTCGTTATCTCCAACAAATATACTATCCAAATAACCGTTGGCTTCCAAGATTTTGTACGTATTTGTTTCAAAGCCCAAGTCAAAGTCTTTTGCTACTATATCCCTACCATTACTTAGAGTTGCATCGTAAAAAAACAAATAACGAGCATCGCTTTTATAAACCTCTTTTTGAGAAAAAGGCAACCTTAGGACTTTACCCAAATCTTGCAAAACTCTGTCTCCAAGTCTAAATTCTTGTGCTGTCAAACTCAGAGCAAAAAAACATAAAAACAAACAAAATACTTGTCCTTTCCTACTCATAAATACTCAACAATTCTTTTTGTGTTAGTTCTTTGTATACAATTGCAAAGGTATGAAAAAAGTTTATATTCTCATAGGTTTATTTCATCTCCAACCAATTTTTGCCCACCCCATAATCTGCCACGACAGGCACATCCTCCAAAGGCAAGGCCTCTTGCATGGTTTTAGGCACGAGGACTTTCATTATTTCAAGTTCATTTTCCGGCACATCAAAGATAAGTTCGTCATGTATTTGTACCAAAAGTTTACTTTTCAAATTTCTTTCCTGTAATTCCCTATATATGTTGACCATTGCTATTTTTATCATATCGGCGCTTGTTCCTTGTATGGTCATATTTACGGCATTACGATTATCAAAATTTCTTAAATTGAGATTTGCCGAGTTGATGTTTTTCAAATAGCGACGACGACCCAAAATTGTTTGTGCATAGCCTTTTTCCTTTGCGAAAGCAATCTTATTTTGTATAAACTCCTCCACCTTTGGATAGGCAGCAAAATACTCATTTATCAAGTTTTGTGCCTCTGTCCTGCTGATAAGAAGATTTTCCGAAAGTCCAAAAGCGGAAATACCATAAACTATACCAAAATTAACGCTTTTTGCTGAAGAACGCATTTGTTTGCTAACATCTTCTTCCTTAACGTGATAAATTTTTGCCGCCGTGGCTGTATGTATGTCTTTTCCCTCTCTGAAATCTTTGCAAAGGTGATAATCTTTTGACAAAGAGGCAATTATTCTTAATTCTATTTGAGAATAGTCGGCAGAAAGCAAATAATGTCCCTCATAGTTTGGCACAAAAGCACGTCTTATTTCTTTTCCTTGCTCTGAGCGTATGGGAATGTTTTGCAAATTGGGGTTGGCAGAGGATAGTCTACCGGTTGCTGTAACGGCTTGATTAAATGTTGTGTGTATTCTGCCCGTGCCTTTGTTGATGAGTAAAGGTAGAGCGTCAACGTATGTATTTTTGAGTTTTGAAATTTTTCTCCATTCCAATATAAGCGGAACTATCGGATGATAAGCCGAGAGTTTTTCCAAAACCTCTTCCGAAGTGGAATAGTGTTTGGTCTTTGTCTTCTTAGTTTTTCTGCCTTCGGTTATTTTTAGTTCGTCAAACAAAACAGAGCCGAGTTGTATGGGCGAGGCTATATTGAATTCTCTTTTTGAGTATTCGAATATTTTTTTCTCCAATTCTTTTTTTTCTTCTTGCAAGAGTAGGGAATAGTTTTTTAAAACCTGACTATCAATGCAAATCCCTTCTTTTTCCATTGCTAAAAGCACACGGCTTAAAGGCATTTCCACATTGTAAAAAAGATTTTCCAAACCTTCGTTTCTCAATTTCTCTTTGAAAATAGGCACCAGTTGAATAACAATATCTGCCCTTTCACACAAAAAATCTTTTTCATTCAAAACCTCTCCTTTTTTCTTTTCTATGGTTTCATAATTGAGATATATCAAAGACAAGTCTTCCAATTTGTTTCTTTCTTCTGAGGCTATCAAATAATGAGCAAGCATTACATCAAATACATTTTCCCCGATTACAATGCCCTCATTGGTTAGGGTATGGCTTTGCAGTTTTATATCATAACAGATTTTTGTTATCTCCTTGTCTTCCAAAAGAGTTGTTATTTCCTTGTCTGTTTTGTCCTCAGTGTGCCAAGTGTAATAGTATGCTTTTCCTTTTTGTGTGCATAAAGCAATACCTATAATTTTGCTGTCAAAACCTTGTTCGTTTGTGTGTAAAGCAAAGGCAAATTCTTTTGTTGTTTTGATTTCTTGCAAGATATTGGAAAAATCATCATTTACAAAAATATAATTGTGTGCTTTGCTCCCCATGTTGTCAAAGGAGGAGAAATTATCAAAAATACTTGTTTGTTGTTCATTATGAATAGGTTCTGCACCAAACAGAGTATTATTTTCTTGCTGATGATTATAAATTTTAAAAAAACGCTTTGCAAATTGTTTGAATTCCAAATTATCAAACATCTGTTTGCATTTTTCAAAGTTTGGAGTTTTCATTTTGAATTCCTCCTCCAAAAAATCCACAGGGACATTTACGTCAATTGTAGCAAGTTTTTTACTCAAAAGGGCCTCTTGCTTATTTTCTTCTATGGCTTTGCGTACACTGTTAATGGTTATTTTGTCCGTATTGGCAATTATTTCCTCTATGGAAGAAAATTGTTGCAAAAGTGCTTTTGCTTTCTTTTCTCCAATACCTTTAACTCCGGGAATGTTATCCACACTATCTCCCCACAATCCCAATATATCTATTACCTGCTTTGTATTTTGTATTTCAAATTTTTCCAAAACTTCTTTTTCGCCCAATATTTGTTCGGGTTGATTTCTGTAAGGTA
Organism: uncultured Bacteroidaceae bacterium; assembly: GCA_964542225.1. GTDB lineage: Bacteria > Bacteroidota > Bacteroidia > Bacteroidales > P3 > Scybalousia_A. The sequence continues at coordinate 14,480 of CAZITO010000045.1, forward strand.
GTTTCAGTATAAAAATATTATCCTCCACAAGTTGAGCATAGTCCTTGTCCGGAGTAACCATAAATACTTTATAACCTGAGTTTTTTGCCTTTTTTGCCAAAGTGCCTATGATATCATCGGCCTCATAACCTTCCATACCTATGGTTTTGATATTCATTGCCTCCAACAATGATTTTATATAAGGCAAATTGCTTAATATTTCTTCCGGTGGAGCTTGACGATTGGCTTTATAATTTGCGTATTGTTCTTTTCTGAAAGTATCGGATGAAACATCAAAACACACTGCCAAAGCATAAGGTGTGTGTTTTTGTATGATATCCAAAAGAGCATTGAAAAAACCGTATGAAGCGGAAGTATTTATACCTTTTGAATTGATTACCGGTGTTTTGAAAGAATAAAAAGCACGGAATATCAATGCCATAGCGTCTATTAAATATAAATTTTTTTCTTGCATGATTAAAAAAAGTACTATCTGTTAAAAAAATTGTTTTACACTGTCATTATTAAAAATCAACATACTAAAAAATACGGAAAAGAAAATTTCTCCTGCCATCATTCTCAAGCAACTCTCCGTAAGCATATAACAAACAAGCACGAGGGCAAAACAAATAAAATAATCATTTTGCCATAATTTTAGTTTTATGGCAGGATAGCAACTCGCTAAAATAAAACAAACCAACCCTACAATGCCGAAATTAAGCATTATATACACAAATTGATTGTGAGGGTCTATTTTCTTTTCTTTCAGAATAGGGTAGTTTAATAAAAGAATTTGTTCTTGCAAATAGGTGCTTTCCGCTCCCGTACCTGTGCCGATAAGAAGATTTTTGTTTATCACCTTAAATGCCGCTTGTGTCATAACTATTCTTTGTATCAAAGATTTGCCATTGACTTTGTCATTGACTTTTTGTTCATTCTTAAATCTTTCAAATTCAAAAAAAGTTTGATACAGTCGTGGTCGCAGGGAATATTTTTCTGTATATACTATGTTTGCAATTCCGTTTTTTATGTTGTCAATATCTTTTTGAGAAAGTTGTTTTACTCCTTCGGCATCTTTATGAAGTCCTTTGGAATTAAGATATCTGTAAATAACATCTGAGCAAAGATAGAATGAATCCCTTGTGGGTGTGTAGAGAGAAAAACCTGTTTGTTTTTGCCATTGTTTTTCTACTTCTTTATCACAAACATAATTATTGACCAAATAACCATTCTCTATAAATCCATCGTCCTCTCCTTTGTAAAAATTTCCTTCTTTTGTTTTTATTTGTCTGTTGCCCATAAAATCTTCTTTTGGGGTAAAATAATTGTTGTACTCCTTAGCTAACCAACCAAGAGACAACGCAAAAAACAAAACAAAACTCACAAACAAACAGGTATTTACCTTGTTTCTGTGAGTGAAAAACAAATAAACAACCGATATAAAAACAAAAACCACACAGGCCACCAACCCGCTAATCATTTGTGCTATTGTTAAAAAAGCCAATTGCCATATTATTATGGGAATGATGATTTTTTTATACCTGCCTACTCTATAAGTATATACCATAAGCAAACAGGTTGCAAAAGCAATATTTATGGCAAAAGCGATGTGTCTTGTACCTATTACTATGTGCCTGATATCCGTATAGTTATCCGTAATATAATTAAAACTTCCTACCACAACCCCCAACCAACACAAAAACAGATAAACTATTATTATGAAGGTTAAAACATTTTTCTTTATGGGAGAGTAAAGTGCTATGAATAAGGGAATAATCAAAAAATTATAATCATGCAACAAACTCTCTTTTGCTCCACTCATATCATTGCTCCACAAACAACCGACAATATCAAGCAAATACAAAACGGACAAGCATAACAAAGGAATTATCTTTTGTTTGAAATTGTTTACTCTTTTTTTCCAAAAAATCAAATACGCAAACAAATCCAATATGATAAGACCTCTTGCCAAACTTGCTACAAAAGGAGAGTAAAGCATACCAAAAAAGATGAGCGTCAGACAAAAAGCAAACCAGCAATTGCCAATTGTCCAACCTTGAAAAAAAGTTTTAAAATCTTTGAAACAATTCACATCCTGTATTTTTTAGCCAAGTTTTAATAAAACGTCAGAAAGCCCCTTTTTATTGTCAAAATAGTCTTCATTGCTTGTGCCGATTTATTGAACTCATAACCCATAAAAAGCCTCCAAAAAAATTTCGGGAAATTTAATTGATATACACTAAAAAGTCAAAAAATGGGGTGCTGCCATTGATTATCAACTACTTAACCTTTTTCGAGGGGTCAAAATCGGGCAAAAATG